>JAGLQQ010000048.1 GCA_023136735.1 Candidatus Omnitrophota bacterium
CGTTATTCGATTACTCGCTTGTGCGGCGTACGACTAGTACGCCTCCGCGTTCGTTCACGAATGCCTTACATCTGCACATTTTGCAACAGTGCCCTTAAATAATTCTTTCACCCTTTAAGTGATTATATTTTTTCTCTAAATACTTGCTATTCCTACCTCTGTTTTCCCTTCTATAATTCTATCTAGGAGTTAGAGGCAAAGGGGAATTTCAGAAAAATCGTCTTTTAGCCTAAAATATTCCCTAATATTTTTTAGTTCTTTCTTGTTTAAGTTGAACGAACCTGATGACACCGATTAAGAATCCGATTACATGAGGCATTCTTAAGTTGCTTTAATAACTTGCAAATCATTAAGTTATAGTAATCTATTCAACTTAAGTTCAGAATGACCCTATTTTTTCATACACCTAGTGAATTGATAAGCGTAATCAGAGGCAAAAACATCGAGAGCACTATAATTCCGACAACAACTCCCATAAAAATAACAAGTATTGGCTCAAGTAATGAAGTTAAAGCTCCGGCTGTAATCTCTATTTCCTCCTCGTAAGTATCGGCTACCTTTGTAAGCATTTGATCTAGTGCCCCGCTTTCCTCTCCAACCTCGATCATATTGACCATCAATTGGGGGAAGACTTTAGTACTTTCAAGTACTTTTGAAATAAACCCTCCTTCACGAACACTCTCATACACAGAATTAATAGCCTTAACTACTACCTCATTCCCGCTAACCTGCTTTGTCAGTTCCAGTGCCCGTAAAATTGGAACTCCTCCCTCTAAGAGAGTCGCAAGGGTTCTGGCAAAGCGAGAAGCAGTGACTTTCTGGATCAAAAGCCCAAAAACAGGAATATTCAGTATAATTTTGTCATTAAAATAGCGCACAGAATAATTACGCAAAAGCAGTTTATAACTCACAAACATTAAAGCGATTGCGCCAAAAAACAAGTACCAGCGCTCCAGCAAAAAATTACTGAAAACAAGAAGCATCCTGGTTAAAAGCGGCAATGCAATACCAGAGTTTTGAAATAATTCCATAAAGCGAGGTATTACAAAAGCAACAACAAATCCTAATATTATGATTGAAACAACCAGAACAAGAGATGGGTAGATCAAGGCCGCCTTTATGCGCTGCGTAAGTCTTAGATTTCTTTCTAAATAATCAGCCAGTCTCTTAAGGACTCCATCCAGAGCTCCGCCGGTCTCCCCTGATTTGACCACGTTGATATAGACATGAGAAAAAGAATCCGGATAATGCGCAAGCGCTCCACTAAAAGTCTTGCCTGATTGAATCATATTGATAATATCATCAAGCATTATCTTCATCCTTCCAAATCGCGTTTGCTTATTAAGTGTCTGAAGGCCTTTTACAAGCGGCAATCCGGCATTAAGAAGAACCGCAAGCTGCCGGGTGAACACAACTCTGTCGTCCAGCTTAAATTTAGCAACACCTTGTTTGGGAAAATTTAATTTTTCAATTATGGCAATTAAAATATTGCGGGATGCAGTTTGTTCATCGACAGCAATAACATGAGAAGGGAATATACCCATTTGGCGTATCTTGCTTAAAGCGTCATTTAGATTAGATGCCTCTATCTGTCCACTTAAAGCTTTTCCATCTCCATCAATCGCACTATAGTTAAACAATTCTTTTTTCATATCCTGATCTTTTTTTGACCAATTATTGATAATTCTATACGGGCACAGGCAAGCAGCGCCCCTACGTTATTGTTATCTGTTTTTTTAACCGCTACTTTTACTTTTTCGTCCCTCGTTCTTCGGTTTTTTTACTAACCGCTAAACGCTATTCGCTGTTTTAAACATAAGCAGATGTTATTGAAACCAATTCATCTAATGTTATCGTGCCCGCAAAAACCTTAAGTAATCCATCGTCACGTAAAGTACGCATTCCGCTTTTTACCGCCTGTTCTCTTAACTGCGAGATAGGCACTTTATCCAAAATAAGCGATCGAATATCTTCATTAAGAATAAGTAATTCAAATATGCCGGTTCGCCCCTTATAGCCTGAATGATTACAATTCTCACAACCTTTGCCTTTATAAAATTTTTTTCCTTTTTGATCCTCTGCGCTTATCCCCGCATCCCTCAGAGATTCCTCTTCAGGAATGTACTCATATTTACATTTAGAACAAATACATCTAAGGAGTCTCTGAGCTAATATAGCTTCAATTGCCGAAGCAATCAAAAAAGGCTCCACGCCCATATCAATAAGCCTGGTAATAACACTAGGAGCATCATTTGTATGTAGAGTAGAAAAGACAAGGTGCCCGGTTAGTGACGCATGAATAGCCATCTGCACTGTTTCAGCATCACGAATTTCTCCCACCATAATAATATCTGGATCCTGACGCAAAATATGGCGAAGGGCAACAGCAAAAGTCATATTTATCTTAGGACGCACAGAAACCTGAACTAGCCCAGACAAGTCAAATTCAACAGGATCCTCTACGGTAATAATTTTTTTCTCTATGGAATTGATCTCACTCAGCGCAGAATATTGCGTAGTCGTTTTTCCACAACCAGTAGGGCCAGTACTCAAAATTATCCCATAAGGCCTTTTGATCAATTCCCTTATTTTTTCCTTGGTATCCGGCTCAAATCCTACCTCTTCAAGTGACAACTGCACCGTCTCCTTATCAAGAATTCTGATTACAACACTCTCACCGAATATTGTCGGTAGAGTTGATACCCGCAAATCCACCATTCTACCTGCTATTCTAACTAGAGTCCTGCCATCCTGAGGCAGACGTGTTTCCGCAATATTCAGATTAGCCATTATCTTAATACGCGAGCTTATAGCAAGATGCAGCGCTTTTGGAGGTGAAATAACATCATAAAGAACTCCATCTAAACGATAACGTATTTTAAAGTCATTCTGAAAAGGTTCAAAATGAATGTCTGAGGCATTCCTGTTGATTGCCTGGGTAAGAATCATATTAATCAGCTTGATTATAGGCAGCCGGGAAGCCGTCTCTTCTATATTCTCAAACTGAGAAGCTCCATCAATCAACTCAGGAATATTCCGGCTAATTTCAAAGAAAAGCTCATCTACACTTTCCGCCTCAACTTTATAATATTTTTTTATGACTTGTTCAATACTATCATGACTTGCCACTTTTCCCTTTATATTGCAGTTGAACATAAAGCGTAAATCATCAAAGATACTAAAATTAAGAGGAGAATCCGTAGCAACTGTAAGTGTATTTGCCTGGAAACTAAGCGGCATTATATTATAAAGCCGGGCAATTGAACCTGGGACTTTTTCAATAACCTCATTCGTAATAACAAGCCCAGAAAGCTCTACGATTTCCATCTCAGCCTGAATACCTAGGACTTTAAGTAATTGCTCATGAGTAATACACCCCAGGTTGACAAAAATCTGGCCTAAAGACAGACCACTTGTTTTCTGCTGCTCCAAGCCTTCACTCAGATCCTTAGCGCTGATAAGCCCGCGTTCCTTAAGGATATCACCTATCGGTTTAAATTGAAATCCGCTTGTCATGTTTTTCCCTAACCAGCTTTCATCTAGTGAAGCTCTATGGGCTCACGCCCATAAAATTCTACAGCAATAATTAAAAAACAGTATTGTGTCACCGTGTACCTTACTCAATACTTCTTCTCCTTACTGCTTTTTGATAATTGTATATTCCGGGCACACACAGGAAGCGCCACTACTATAGACTAATCTATAGTTTTCTTATCATCTGTTTTTGCTTTTCATTTTGTCACTCATAATTTGTCATTCGTAATTCATAATTTTTTGGTTACTTTTAACTTGTATTTATCCCCTTCCGCCTATTTTTGCCTTCATTTGATCCTGATCAAATGCATGCGCAATCGCATCCTCAGGTCTAATCACCCCGTTTGTATATAATTCAAACAAGGAAGAATCAAATGGCTTCATCCCGAATTTTGCCCCAGTCTGCAAGTCTGATGTAATTCTATAAGTCTTCTTTTCTCTGATAAGATTCTGAATAGACGAAGTAGATATCATTATTTCAAAAGCTGCCGCACGACCTCGACCTGATGCTTTAGTAATAAGCTGCTGTGAAACAACTGCTAAAATCGAAGTAGACAACTGAGTTCTGATTTGCTCCTGTTGATTAGGCGGGAATACATCAATAATTCTATCCACAGTACGCGCAGCACTGGTTGTATGCAAAGTAGCCAAAACTAAATGTCCTGTTTCCGCAGCCAATATCGCTGCCTCTATAGTAGCTAAATCCCTCATTTCTCCGACTAAAATAACATCCGGATTCTGACGCAGCCCCTTAATCAGCGCCTCGCTGAAACTGGGTACATCCACGCCCAATTCCCTCTGTGTAATAATCCCTTTTTTGTGCGTATGATAATATTCTATAGGATCTTCGATTGTAATAATATGACAATCGCGTTCAGTATTAATATAATCAGTCATTGTCGCAAGCGTAGTTGTCTTACCACTACCGGTAGGACCAGTTACTAAAATAAGTCCTCGAGGACGCGACAAAAGATCTCTGATAACCTGTGGCAGTCCAATCTCTTCAAAACTTAGCAAATGCCCAGGGATCAATCGCAGAGTCAGGCCGTAGTGGCCTTTTTGTTTATAGACAGAAACACGAAAACGAGCTATCTTTTCAAAAGCAAAACCAAAATCAACTCCGCCTACCTCCTGAACCTTCTGTTGATTTTCAGTTCCGGTTATAGATTTCATCAATGCTTCTGTATCTTCATGAGTCAGCAAATCATAATTCAATGGCATCAACGCTCCGTCAATTCTTAATGTCGGAGACTTGCCTACGGTCAAATGTAAATCCGAAGAATTATGTTTAACGCAAAGCTGTAACAGGTCACTAATATCTATCATAATAAATTCCCTCCATATTTGGGGTTTAGGGGGTGGGGGGTGGGGATTAGTTTTATTTTTCCTATTCCCTACACCCTACACCCATGTTAATCTATATCACTTTGAGTAACTCTTACTACTTCCTGAAATGTTGTCAACCCACTTAGTACTTTTTCCTTAGCATGTTCCTTTAATGTTATCATCCCCTTTTCCCTCGCCGCTTCCCTTATAACTGTATTCGAAACATGTTCATGCGCAAGCCCTTTTATCTGCTCATCTAATATCAATAATTCGAAAATACCAGTTCTTCCTTTGTATCCTGTAAAGCTGCAATGAGCACATCCCTTTGCCTGATAAAGTTTATATTCATCAATCTTGTCTGGATCAATTTCTAAAATCTTTACTTCATCCTTAGGAGGTCTATATTCCTGCTTACATTCTGGACACAACAAGCGCACAAGACGTTGGGCCAAAACCGCCTGTACAGTAGCCGCTGTAAGGTACGGCTGTATCCCCATATCTATAAGCCTGGTAATTGCGCTAGGAGCGTCATTTGTATGCAAGGTAGAAAAGATCAAATGCCCTGTAAGAGCAGACTGTACGGAAATTTGCGCTGTTTCCAGATCTCTGATTTCTCCTACCATTATAACATCAGGTGCCTGGCGCAGCATAGAACGTAAAACCCGAGAGAAAGACAACCCTATTTTTGTTCTTACCTGGACCTGATTAATCCCGTTGATTTGATATTCAACAGGATCCTCCACAGTTAGTATCTTTTTTTTAGAACGATCGATACTATTTAAAACCGCATATAGCGTTGTACTCTTACCGCTGCCAGTCGGGCCTGTGACCAAGACTATACCATTAGGCATATTAGTTACTTTTTTAAAAGATTTTAATTGGCTCTCGGAAAATCCCACTTCCTCAATATTTATTATCCTCCTATCTAAAATACGCAGCACCAGACTTTCACCGTAATGTCCCGGCAACGTAGAAACTCTCAGGTCAAACTCCCTATTATTGACAACTGTCCGAATGCGTCCGTCTTGTGGAAGCCTCTTTTCGGCTATATTCATTCCAGCCATTAATTTTACACGGCTTATTAATGCTGCCTGGAGTCTCTTCTCCGGTGATTGAACAGCAGCCAACAATCCGTCCACCCGGTAACGAATTCTTAATTTATCATACATTGGTTCAACATGGATATCACTAGCTCGTTTTTGATAAGCATCAGCAATCAGCATGCTGACCAGTTGAATTACAGGCGCCTCATCTTCAGGCAAAATATCATCTTGCTCTTGAGGATTATTTACTTGGGTTATTTTTTCTGCTTCAACCGGATAGTATTTATTGAGCAAACCATTCATTTGCTTTTTAGTGATTAATTCCCCTTTAACGGTGAAACCAAAAATATCGGAGAAAAATTCCAAAGATAAAAAATTCAGAGGGTTAACAAATCCGAGGATAAGTTTCTCCCCTTCTAATTTTAAAGGAAAAACATGGAAGCGGTTTGCAAAAAAGGAATTGACAGTTTCCAGCAATTCCGTGCTTTTGGAAAATTTCATCCCATCAACAAATGACAGGCTCAATTCCTCTATTATCAGATCGCTCAGATTTTCGTTAAATATATCACTTACGTTTTTTAAAATAACTTCTATGCGCTCTTGTGTACGCTTTTGCGTTAATTTGGCCTGCTGCAATTGTTTAAAATTAACAATTCCTTTAGCCACAAGAAATTCACTAATGAATTTTTGTCTATTAGGCATTTTTCGATTATTTTGAGCAAGCCTGAACAAGAGCAATAAAAGATTCAGCCTTTAAACTGGCTCCTCCTACTAAAGCTCCATCAATATCAGGCTTCTCCATTAAAATCTTCACATTATCCGGTTTCACACTTCCGCCATACTGAATTCTCAAACCTTCACTTACTTCTTTGCCAAAATTATCCGCAACTATTTTTCTGATAAAAGCATGAACTTCTTGCGCCTGATCAGGAGTAGCAACCTTTCCTGTTCCAATCGCCCATACAGGTTCATACGCGATGATAATGTTTTTCAGATCATCAGCACTAAGGCCTTCAAGCGCACCATGTACATGGTCTGCGATAACATCAAAAGTTTTATTATCTTCCCGCTCATCTAGTCTTTCTCCCACACAAAGTATTGGCAGCAACCCTGCCTTTAAAGCTGCTTTTATTTTTTTATTAACATAGTCATTTGTTTCCTTAAAAATACTGCGGCGTTCAGAATGACCGATTATAACATATTCGCAATGAGCATCTTTAACCATTAAAGCAGACACTTCCCCGGTAAAAGCTCCTTTTTCCTCCCAGAATAGATTCTGAGCACCTAACTTTATATTCGAACCTTCTATTGCTTGAGCAACACTACATAAAGCGGTGAATGCAGGACAAACCAGGATGTCAACATCCTTTATATCCTTAAGTTCTATACTAAGATTACGCACAAGCTCAAGAGCTTCTGTTATTGTTTTATTCATCTTCCAGTTTCCAGCAATAATTGGTTTACGCATATTCTTTTCCTTTCGTTGAGCCCGCCTTGGCGGGCGAAGCAACCTCGAACAATTGTGAGAGGTCTTATCCAGTTTTTCTTTATATCTCTTATTCTACAACCTTAAAAAATTTCTTTTTGCACACGATCCCTCCAGCTGCTTCACAGCTGTCCGGGATAAGTTCAATGAACACGTAATTTATGGAGTATCAACGAACATAAATTACTCTGTGAATTGATCCCGACCTTGTCGAGGGATCTTCGATTCCATATTTAATCATCCCTCCATCTGCTTCACAGCTGTTCGGGATAAGTTCGTACAAATGATTTGCATCACTATGTTCTGCAAATCATGTACTCACTTACCAGCTTTTAATATCATCATTATTTCCACTATTATCTGTTTGATCAGGGCCTCCTGACCATATTTTATAAGGCAATATACTGTCCATCGTATAGTAATAAGCAATCTGCCAAGGATCAATTAAAGTTGCCGGGATACTCCCGCTCAAATCATTTTCTTTAAAACTCATATAAGGGCCATGCCAATCACTATAAGAGCTATAAGTCGCGGTATCCGCTAGAAAGTTCACAAGATTTTGGTTCCCTGCAGCAGGATACGCACCGAAATCCACATGATAAAGAGCGAGTGCTGTTTCAAGAGATGCAATCATCGTCCTCGCCTGGTAGATCCTGGCTCTTTTTTTAGCAGCAATCCCTCCGTTCATGATCAATCCGGTGAGAATAGAAATCACTCCCAGTATTACTAAAATTTCAATCAGCGTAAATCCCGTTAGAGAACGACGCCTTTTACCTGTCTCATTTTCAATAAGCACTTTGATACCGATTCCATCCGTTTTCTCTAACGGGGTAAAACCGCCTAAAAGAGTATGTCTATACCTATTTTTAAAACCACACATTTAAATTGCTCTCTTTGCACTTTAATAAAATCAACTTGATAAATATCATAAAGCGTTAAACGGTCAGGATGCCCGTATCGTCTAACGATTTTGGTTACGATATGTCCAAATGTTTTGAGCACGTTACCTTTTTACGTTACCGAAACGGATTTCGTTACCTAAACCATTTACCAGAAATCTTAAACTGTAAACACTTCTTTATTATATATTATTTATCCTTCAATGCCGCTATTCCAGGCAACTCAAGTCCCTCAAGAAGTTCAAGACTTGCCCCGCCGCCGGTAGAAACATGGCTCATTTTATCTGCAACATTAAAATGCCGAACAGCTGAAGCAGTGTCTCCTCCGCCTATAACGCTAATTGCATCAAGAGCAGCAATATACTCCGCTAGAGCCTGTGTGCCTTTTGAGAAAGGCTGCATTTCAAATACTCCTACAGGCCCGTTCCAAACTATTGTTTTTGCATTCTTTAGTTTATCCTTAAAAAGATCTATTGTTTTACGCCCGATATCTAGCCCCATCCAACCCTCTGGTATTTCAACTCCCACATCCTGGATATTAGCTGCAGCATCAAATTTATCAGCCGCACAATTATCCACAGGTAACACCATCTCAATATTCTTACTTGCCGCCTTATCTAGTATTCTCTTAGCCAAATCTATTTTGTCCGCTTCTAACTTAGAATTGCCTATCTCTTTGCCTTGAGCTTTCAGAAACGTATACGCCATGCCTCCGCCAATCAGAAAGCAGTCAACTTTGCCCATCATATTTTCTATCATTTTTATTTTATCAGATACCTTAGCTCCTCCCAGTATTGTCACAAGAGGCTTTTCCGGATTTTCCACAACTTTACCGAGAAAAGCCATTTCTTTTTCAAGCAGCAATCCAGCCACGGATGGCAGATAATGTGTTACACCCTCTGTTGAAGCATGCGCGCGATGTGCTGTACCAAAAGCGTCATTTATAAAAATATCCCCTAAAGATGCCAATTTCTTAGCAAAATCCAGATCATTCTTAGTTTCTTGAGCATAAAAACGCAGATTTTCAAGCAAGATTATCTTCTCTGGGGAGTCTTTGACTGCCTTCTCTACAGTCTCCCCTATACAATCATCAAGCATTGCAACCGGCATATTTGTCAATTCACTTAGACGTTTTGCCACAGGACAAAGCCGCATTTTTTCGACCACCTGCCCTTTGGGCCTGCCCAAATGGCTCATAAGGACTAGCTTTTTCACACCTTTATCAATACAATATTTAATCGTAGGCAAGGCGGAAACTATTCTCAGATCATCATTGATATTGCAATTCTCATCCAGCGGAACATTAAAATCCACCCGCATTAAAACACACTTGTCTTTTAAATCCACGTCTTTAATAGTCATCTTGTTCATTTTGCATTCTCCTTATATTAAACATTTAGATTTAAGACTTTAATTATACCACTGCCAAAACCCTATTGCAATCATAGTCTTGGGGCCCCCCGTTATCTTCTTTACGCAGCTTCATTTTTCATAAATTCTATGATTTTATTTTAAAATATTTAAAAAACTCCCCATAACCTCTTTCAGCTGATTTAATGTTTTCTCCTCCGGAACAGGGATTTGAAATGTCTTTCTTCCCGTATCCTTATCCGTGGAAATGCGAATACCTAAAGGTAATTTGGGCCCCGTTGAGCTTGCTTCCTTCGGTTTCTGTCCATCAAGGCTGTTACTTAAATCCTTCAGAAAAGAAGCTCCTAATCGCAGCATCGTTTTTAGAGAATCCTCTCCCTCTAAGCCTCTACGCGTAACTCTATCTCGCTGTTTTTGGGCCTTAATTTCATGTTCTTCTGTTATTTCCTGCATGGAAACTTCTCTCTCCTTTAATAATTTCTCATAAGATTCCTTGTTAGAATCGTCTTTATCCTCCAATGATTCTGTTGCTTTCTCAACGGTCTTCATAAACCGATTAAATTTCGTTGTTCCCATGAAAACCTCATTATCTCCTTTATCTAAGACGCCGGAAAACATAGAATGTTTAAATTTAAGCAAACCAAGAATCCCATGCTCAAGACCGCCCTGTGAGATAAAATTAATCACATGAACGGGATTTTTCTGCCCCATACGATGCACCCGGCTGATTCTTTGTTCTAATATAGCAGGATTCCATGGAAGATCGATATTAATGACAAAGGCAGCGTTCTGAAGATTCAATCCTACACTACCGGCCTCAGTTGATAAAAAAATCCGGCACTTCGCGTCCTTCTTAAAAGCTTTAATGAGCTCTCCTCTTTTGCCTGACGGCACCCCTCCATGCAAAAAGGCGTAATTCCAGCCATTGACCTTAAGCATACGCGTAATCAACTCCATCATACGAAGCCACTGAGAAAAGATTACTACCTTTGCCCGCGGGTTCTCAAAAATTTCCTTAAGTTGGACCTCTAACTCATCAATCTTTGGGCCATGAATCATATCCTGGTCAATTAAATAGGTATTATCACAGACCATACGCATATTCTGTAGCGACATCATTAAAATTTGTTTTTCCTTCTCTGTTAAAAAATGATTTCGATTCCATTTAGAAGCAATCCTAACAACAGTATCTTTATTATCGTTATGAATGTCCTGCTGTTCTTTTGTCATGGTAATAAAATAATTCTTATTTATCCTCTCAGGAAGTTGACTTAAAACCTCCTTGCTCTTACGGCGAACCAGAATTTTCTTTAAGGAATCACCTAACCTATTCAGATTTCTGTACCCGACAACCTTTCCCTTTTCATTAACAATCTGGTGTTTATGCAGGAAACGAAATAGCGGGCCTAAATGATATCGGTCTATAAACTCCACAATCGAATGGAGTTCCTCTAAACGATTTTCTAAAGGAGTCCCGGTGAGAACAAGAGCATACGGAGATTTTAATTGTTTTACAGACTGTGCCATCCGTGTCTTCCAATTCTTAATACGCTGCGCCTCATCAAGGATAATCAAATCAGGCCCCCACTCTAAAATCGGAGCAATATCTCTGTGAATAACATCGTAGTTAACAATCTTAAAAAAACTTTTTTCCTGATATTGGCGATGCCTATAAGGCAATAAACCTTGTATTATTTGAACACCGCGATTAGCAAACCTCTCAATTTCCTGCTTCCATTGAAACTTTAGACTTGCCGGACAAACAACCAGCACTTTTTCAATTCCAAAACATTCGGCCATAATCTCACTGGCAGCAATTGCCTGAATCGTCTTACCTAATCCCATCTCATCCGCGATTAAACTCCGCCCCGCGAAAGAGGCAAAAAGCGCCCCTTCTCTTTGATAAGGATACAATTCCGCTTTAAGGAGATGCTTCCATCGCGGGCTGTCAATACCCTTTGGAAAAGCCTTCTTTAGGCGTCTTTTTCCCAATTCCATATCCCGCGCATCAGCTATAAATTCCATCGCGTCATTATGATATTGAATTTCATCTTTTAAAACACTTGTCCGTAACATAAATTCATCAAAACACTGAAATCCTTTATCTGTTAGAAATAATTTCTCATCAAAAAATTCTGAAACTATTTTTTTCAGTTTCTCACTGGCCTCCCGGCCAAGCAAAAAAGAAGCTCGCCGTTGAAGCCCATACCTTAAAGTCACCGCAGAATATTCCGGATGAAATCCTTCTCTAAGAGCCTGTCTTCCCCCTTTTTTTCTTCTTAAACGGCGCAGTATTGATTCGATATGCTTACAAGTACCTAACGTATTAATAGAAAAATCCGGACAAGAACAATAATTAATACCTAAGGCCTCTCCGGCAATAACAACACGATAAGTTTTATCAGTCGCTGGATTTCTCACCCTAAAAGTGGAAAAAACAGGATGCGTCCCAACATTCTTTACGCTCATCCTCTGTTCTACCGCAATCTTTTTTCGTAAAGCAACCTGCCATTCCTCTAAAGATAATCCTTCAGGTTTTTGTATATGAGAAATCTTCTTAGCTTCCTTTTTCCGTTTAATTCCTTGTTTCTTTTTCATAATCATCAGATACCCCTTCTATTTATAGCTATTATAAAATTTATTAAGTCCTCTTAAACGCGTCATTCTCTGAAGAACAGTGCCTGCTCCCGTTATATTTTCCTCGGGACAAATTGACAGTATTGACAATTTGTGCGGTATGTGCTATATTTATATTGCAGTGTGAAGCGGTGGAGTCAAGACTTGATTTAAGTCAAGTCCCGATAAGTTGGGTGTGTCCCAATCGAAACCAAGGCAAACACTGCTTTTTTTTAGAAATTATCTTCTGTTTCAATTTTTTCTATTCGTTTAAGCAAATTATACCAAAAGGGTTTTCCCTCGTATTTTTTCCTAACGGCCCAAGCTAAATAATCTATCATTTGTAACCCTTTACTATTTCTCGAATTCTCAAAGTAAATGTTTATTAACGGATCGATGGTTCTTTTTGAAGCAAACTGGAAAGAGAGCTCATTTTTGATATATCCAATGTAATCAAGATTCAGTCTTTGGATACTTAGGTTCACATTTTTTTGTTTTTTTACCAAGGTGATATTTCTTTGATCTACGCATATTTCCATTGTATCTCTAAGAAAGCTGAAACATTCCGTATATAATTTTTTTGATAGGAAATTATAGATTTTTTCTTTATGTAAACATTTTAAATTTGGCCCTTGCTTGGCTGGTTCATGGATTAGGAAGCCTGCTTTTATATCTAACTTGTTTATATCTTTATATATTTCTTGCAAGTAGAGTTTGGGGTTTATTTTTAATTTAGTACAATTAATTTCATGACGGGGATTTTTGTAATTATATAAATGCGTTGCTTTTATCTCAGCATCTTTAGGCCAACCGTTTTCCCATAAATAATTATTATGAAACTTGAGAAGCCGGTTAATTTGAGAAAGCTCTTTTTTGTAATAGAAAAGCATTCCGATAATAAAATGCTGTGTTCCTTTACACTGGCCCAAATCACCAGTTTCGTCAATAAAAATAAACATTGTGGGTTCCTTTTATTAAAATAACGTTCCTTGAATTTTATTTTTTAATGATTTTTCCACACTCAGGACATTCAATTTCATTATCAATAAATAAGCTACAAGATACTTCAGCTCCGCAATGCGGACATTTAACGATATCCGCACCCATAGTTACATCGTATTCTAAAAATTCGTCAAATAAATCATCAATCATAGTCGAACACTTTTATGCCCAAATCTTCTAAAGCAATGAAATGCCACTTGTATCGCTGAATATAACCCAGAGCAGTTCCACCAAGACTACTTACAGCCATACGCAATGTATTATAATGTTCTTCTCTTAATTTGACTATCCAAGCCTTGTTTGGAACAATCAAAGTAGTTTCATCTGGATCTAAAATAAGGCTGTCTGTTTTTATACGCCATTCTCTTTCCCAAGTAAAATCTTTATCATTATCCGGTTCATATCGTACATGTCTGTATCTCATATCTTCGGGCAAATTAAGATATTCATTATCAGGCTGATAAACAACAGGCCGCCCGCCTTGAGCATATAGCCACTCTTTTGAAACCATTATTCCAAATGGCCGATAACGAATGTTTGTTTGATTCTCCAAAGTAAACATTCGAGCTATCTCGTGAATCGGGGTCTCAGAAAAACATACACAGCGATAGCCGTCCTTGATGAATCCTATGCCTCCGTTCAGCTTTTCGTCTTTTAGTATCTGAAAAAAAATACTGCCGGCATTATCAAAAACATTGTTTTTAACTAAATGTATTAAATTATTACTTATATCACTTCTCATGTCTTATCCAATACAAGTTTGCGCTCTTCAGTCGTAAGTTCATATAAATCAAAAACAAAATCGTCAATTTTACATTCTTGAAGTTTTATTTGCTTTTGTTTTCGATCGTTACAGGTGAAACTTGTCTTAACGCGCAAGTCAATCATTTTATCTACTTCAATGATGAACTTTTTTTGCGTGATAGAATCAAGTTTCGGGATAGGGATTTTACCAATATAATGATTATCAAAATGCATCGTGCGAATTGCCGAACAGTATATAAATTTATAAGTATACCAGCTAACAAACTTTGAATTTAAAAGACCAAGAATATATTTATAATCATAATCTCGATCATGTATAACTGTGTTTTGCACAGTATCAACACTATAAATTATACCTTCTTCATCCAAAGCAGACATTATCTTAATATGAGGATTTGGATTTTGAATATGAGCTATCAAATCTTGAGATATGATTTTTTTTTGGGACATAAACGCTACTTTTTTCTTTTTTTTCTCCAGTTCTATTTCAGTAAGAAACCCTTTTATACCATTGAGGCCATATCTAAAGATATTTTTACCCCCAATAATTTTATGCTTCCCCTTGTCCTTTAAATATTTTTGCAAAGCAACTCCACGATGCGTTTCAGAAATTTCCCGCATTAATTTATGCGGTACTCGCAACTTCAAAAATATGTCCAGCTCATTTTTCGTTACATCGCAAATCCAGGCTTTTGTAATTGCCACAGCTTTTTGCGGTATTATTATCTTTCGAATAAAGGCATTATCTAAAAATTTCTGTGCAACATACGAATTTCTCTTAATATCCCTTCCATATACAAAAACAATCTGTTCTAGCTTTACTTTTTCAAAAGCTTTTTCGACATCAACAAGAGATAAACTATGCGGTAATAATGCTTCAACTAACGAAACCCATTTTTCTGAATAGAGCAAGGACTTAGGAACAATATAAGAAAGAGTACCCTTTTTGTTGAGAAATCTATTTTTTCCATAATCAATAAAAAGAGCAGCGCTATTATTATTCTGAGTATCAACGACATAGCTAAAAATATACTTTAATTGCTCTTTTTCTATTTTCGCTCCATATGGTGGATTGGCTATCACAATATCAAATCCGCCTTTATCCTTGAAGACTTCGAAAAAGTTAAGTTTCCATAAAAAATATGGCCTAACTTTCGACCGGTGAATTTCGTTTGGGATAGCAAGAAACTCAAGCTTTTTTTTCATTAACTCTGCTTGCTGTTTTCTGTGATCCGGAAGCTGCATATTAAGATTTTTTATGCGTACATCAATGTCGTTAACCCTTTTCTGAACAGAATGTTTTATAAACTCAAGTTCGATTTTTTCTATTTGATTTCGTATCTGTTTTTTACTCTCCGGAGCATACTCACGGAAATATTGCAGGTGTAGTTCCCTAAGAGCCTTCAAATGTTCCTGAGCATCCTCCTTAAACCAAGTTGGCTGCATTAGGTTGTTTGCTGTTTTAGCGCGCTTTTTTGGAGGATTTAGGAGTTTGTTGATTTCTATTATTTCTTCTTTAAGCTCTTTTTGTTTTTCGCTTGTTAACTTTCCTTTTGTGTGTACTTTGAAGAATTCTTTTTGTTTCGCGCTTAATTGCTTTTTAAGTTCCCCACGCTTTTTCTCAGTCAAATCGTTTTGATGTGAGACTTTCCCCAGCAGTTTAGGGTCGAAAAGCTGGATAGATTCATCACCAACAACTAATTCCTCGAGTAGGCTATTCCCACACATTATCTTATAATCCAGGTTAGGCAAAGGCTCTACATCCTTCAATTCATAGTCAACAACTAAACTCAACCACAATCGTAACTTGGCTATATCCACTGCCCCAGGATCAATATCAACACCGTAAATGCAATTTTGGATTGTTTCCGTTTTAAGTTGGTGTTCACTTTTTCCCTTTTTAAGCTCTAATGTCTTACTAATAGCGCGACGGATGCCAACAACTTCATTTAACATTCCAACCAAGAAGGCTCCGGATCCACATGCAGGATCACAAATCTTCAGATCGATAAGAGCTTGCTCAATTTTTTCCGCTTCGTTTTTTGAAAGAATAAAATCTTGAGTTGAAGTTCTATCGGTATCCTTATAAGCAATCAACCGTCTTAACTTGTTGTTATCGATAGATGTTACGGTTTCTAAGCAGCTGACAAGGCTTTCCTGACACATATAATGAACGATTTCACGAGGGGTGTAATATGCTCCCCGGCCTTTGCGCAAATTTTCAGGAAGCAGATTTTCAAAAACTTTTCCCAGCATTTCCGGGTCAACCGCGACTTCTTTTTCAAGAGGTTCATCTTCTTTAACAGTAAAATTATAAAGGTCAAAAACGGCTAAAATATCTTCAAAAATATCGTCATTTAAATTCACAAAAGTATTTCGCCAATCATATTCCGGGTCAAATAAGCCTCCGTTTAGAAAGGGTATTTTACATTCAAAAAGACGAGAATAAGACGGGTCCACTTCATCCCGGCGAGAATTATTAAGAGTATCATAGAAAAGCGGCTCTAAATAATTGTTGTGAAAGTTTTCTTTTTTCTCTTTGGCTTTTTTAAAGATTGTTTGAAGGAAAAATTTATCTCCATGCCCCCAATTTTTACCTGAAGGAACACCTATCCACCCTTTTTTTTGCAAAAAATAAAGGAAAACTATCTGTCCTAAAAGCTTCTTGGCAAAATCCTCAATGACGATATGCTGCTTTGAAACTATTACCTGAAACGCATGATTTTTTTGTAAGTTATTTGTCAACCGGTCATATAATTGACGGTAATTATCATAAAATTCTTTTGTAACTTTTTCAACACCAAACGCATCTTCAATATCAAAAACACAAGGATTAGTTTTCTGCTCTTTTAAAATCGGGAAAAGCTGTGTCTGCGCAGTATGAGACGGTTCGCCTTCTCCAACTAAGAAAGAAAATCGTTTTGGCGGTGTCCCGGCTTCGACCTTTACGCCTTTATCCGTAACTTTATACTCAACCTTGATAAATGAAAGCCGCCAATCCGCAATGGCTTCTGTATAAAAGGCCACTAAAGCCGCATCTTTGACATTATCCTTTAAATATTTAGCAATTAAATTACGCTGAAACGAGCGGGCTCTTTCTACTTTCGTTGTGGTAGGTAATTTGACGACCAAAACATCTATTCTCTCATTTCGTTCGTCAGTATATTCTGCCAGAAAAGTAATATTGGTGATATGTTCATCATTCCCTGAAGGAATAGCAATAGGAGCGGGGATAAGCTCAATCTCGTTAAATAAGTTTTTAATAAAAGTCTCAAATCGAGACTGATCAAAGCAATGCTCAAATGTTCTCGCAATTAACTCTTTCATTCAATATTACCCTTTACAAGATATTCTGATAAAATAACTTCTCTCGGACTATTACCATAAAACTGATCGCCATGTGATATGTTTGAAAAATAACTTTCCGGGATCCCATGTTTAAATTTAAAAAGGATCTTTAATGGATTGCTTTCGCCTTTAATTTTTTTAACCAAGACCTTAGTTGTTTGCTTTGAAAGAGAGCCTTCCTGCAAAAGCCTTAACACACGCGCAAGATATTCTTCGTCATCTTCGGTTAATTTAGGAAACTTTTGAATTGCCTTTATCGTACGAATTAAAGTGGTTTCATTACTTCGGCCGCCGCTTTGCTTAAATTCCCGAATTTCTTCTGTTGTTGACATACGAAAAGCTTCTTTATTTGCTTCTAATGCCGCATAAAACTCTTTTTCTATCTTCTGCCGTTTTTCCTTTGTTTTACATCTAAGCTGTTTGGCTGCCGTAAAAAAGTCTAATTCTCCAACCTTACCACCAGCAGTTTTAAACATCTTTCGAAGTTTGCCCTTTCTGAAAAAGGTAATAACACCTGTTAAATCACTTACTTTTGAACTTCTTGCTTTCTTGGGCAGTTTTTTTATTAGCGTATACAAATCCTCTTTTTTATCCCGAATATCCCGAATTTCAGAAAGATACTCTAATTCTGAATCTTCTTCCTCCGCGCCTTTTTCAAGAGTATCTTTTGAATTTATGCGTGAAAAAAGCTCATGAGTAGTAATCTCTTCGCCTTCTGTTAAATACTGCGAATCTTCGCCTAAAGTGTCATGGAACGCCTGTATTTTTGCTATAGCGGCTTCTTCCAGCTTTATCTCATTGTTTGCCTGGACTGTTGGGAAAAAGTTATATATGTGAAGGTTGCTATAAGCTGTGCCGATACGATTGATACGGCCAACACGCTGAAGGAGCCGGGTCGGATTCCAGGGGATATCATAATTAATAACAACATTTGACCGATGTAAATTTACACCTTCAGCCAAGACATCCGTTGTTACCAATATATTTATATCGTCTTTTTGCTTGCCATAATTTGGATCATAGTTTTCAATGACTCTTTGCCTGAGCTCCGCGGCTGACTGCCCGGAAAAAGCAAAAACACGGTCTCCATAAGTTGATTTTAGGCTCTTTTTTAAATAATCAGCGGTCTCTTTTGATTCCGTAAAGACGATTAACTTGCTGTTTTTTAGAATCTTATCTGAACGCAATATTTCCTTAAACTTGTCTATTTTGGGATCTGTATCGATAGAATTCCATAACGCGGCTATTTCATTCAGAATATCAAGATCAGCTATTAGATCTTTCTTAAATTCGTCTGTAAAGTCTTTTGCAGCATAATTCGGAACGCCCTTTTCGTTTACCAAATAATCCAGCAATTCCTGATCGTCATTACGTAACGCTTCTTGAATTTTATCATTATATTTTTTATCAATATAAACCTTCCCATTATCGATCATATTTATAAACTCTACATAGGAATGAACAAAACGTCCTAGTGTCTTCTTAAACGCAAAAAAACTACTCTCAAGCCGCTTTACTAAAAGAATTTTCATAAATCGGCCTAAGTTACGCTGTCCGATAATTTCTTGTTTTTCTTCCGGAGAAAGATTTTTTAAATATGTAAGAGGCATATAACGTGTATATTGAAATACCCTTATAAGCTCGATTGTACGCAAAAATACCTTTTCCAGCTTAGTGTCAAACTCATAATATACCCGATTAGGTTCTGCCAGGTCAGGGAATTTAAGTTTACGCTGTTTTAAGTCTTTCTGGAAGTATTTAAGAATCTCTGTTCGTGTTCGGCGAACCATTAAATACTTTAAAATATGCTCGCGGATTAGTTTTGAATTCTCTTTTATGACCCGAATGTATTTTTTGAGATCCTTACGATCAACCGCCCTTTGTTTCTTGATCAGTTCCTTGAAAAATTTTTCAAGATCACGGATATTCGGGATAGTGCTACTGTGTGTGTTCTGGAAAAGTTTTATCTGACTTAAAATGTCGTTTGGTGTATTATTAAGCGGTGTCGCTGAAACTAAAATAACTCTTTTCCCCCAACAAATCTGTTTAAGTTTTTCATACGTCTGCGTAGTTTCATTACGAAAGCGATGAGCTTCATCAATAAATACATTGCGATATTTTTCGGGTTTATCCAGCAGATTATCAAGCTTACCTAAAGATTCAACATCAAAACCCCTAACTCCAAAGTCCCGGAAGGTATCATGCCAGTAATCTTTTAAAACCGGTGGACATATAACCAGGGTGTATCCATCTAACTGCTGGGCCAGCAATGCTGAGATATATGTTTTTCCCAAACCAACAACATCAGCAAGAAATACTCCGCCATAATCACCGATCTTTGTCATTGCATCTTTTACAGCTTCATCCTGATATTCCAACTCCATAAACCCTTCCGGCAAAAACCGGCGATCTTTATAAATGGAATCCATATCCTCATTTATTTTTTCTTTAAAATATTCATAAAGAAACTTTAGATATAACTCATAGGGTGAAATGGTATCATTAAGCCATGTACGCTGATTAATGGTTTCAATATACTTCTCGGAAATATCTACTGAGTCTTTCCATAAATCCTCAAAACGCGCAAGCGCATACTTAACATCCCGGCTGTCTTTTAACTCAACATTAAATTCGAGGTTCTCATGCAATCCAGAATATGAAAAGTTGCTTGACCCTGTAATAATCCTTCCATAGTCTTCGCTTTTAGCCGTATCTTTGCGGATAATATATACCTTAGCGTGGATCGTCTGAGTAGGATACGCTCTGATCTCAAGTTTGCCGTTCCGGATAAAGTCTATAAATTTATGGACACCTTCTTCGACATTATAGTTGTCTTCGGAAGCTTCCATTTCCTGCGCAACCTGATCGGCAAACTCTTTCTGAGTCTCTTTATGTGAAAATCTTAACGTTAACTGTTTATCTTTTGCCTGTGTAATAAGATCATGTGCTTTTCTATCTAAATTTATTCCCACTAAAATACGAATTTTTTCAACCTTCTCTAATGATTTATAAAGGTGGCAAAAGCCGCTTGTCCTAAAGTAGCCAACTAATATATCAAAAAACTGCGTGTTGTTCTCTAAGGTTATCTTGAAACGGTCAAGCAGCGTAGCCCCTTTTTCATTAGTAAAAAAAGTTAAATCTGTATTCATCATTTCCTTGCTTTCTATTTTAAATTTGCCTTCCCACTAACTTATCAATCGTAACCTTAAACGCATCTGCTAGTTTTATTATTGTCTCAAGCGTAGGATTCTTGTTAAGGCCGGATTCCATTTTAATTAACGTGCTGTATGTGATTCCGACTTTTTGGGCGAGTTTTTCTTGTGATAAATTCTGTTTTTTTCTTAATTTTTTTATGTTTTTTGAAAGCATAAACTCTCCTATTTTTTCTTAACCCATTCGCCACAGACTTTGTCCTTGCCCGGAAGCTATAGGAATTACTATAGATTTTTCTTGACAGGCTATTAATATATTGCTTTTAATATAATATATTATGCCCACGCTATTTTAATATCAAGCATAAAATATGGATTTAAAAATATTTTTCTTCTTCCCTAGATCTTGTTATATCTCATTCATCAAAACAATAACATCAACCCGGATATTCCAATTTTTTCTTTAAGCTTATTCATATCCTTTAGCAATTTCAATCAATGCGTTGAGTATTGCCACGGCAACGGCACTGCCTCCCCGGCTTTCCTCATCGCAAGCACAGCCCTGGGGACATTACCGGGATTAGACTCTTTTTTGTCTTTATCAAAAACACATAATGTGACCAGCTCAAAGTAAAAGCAGGGTTCTTCAATTGGCCAGACGCTGTCTGGCTTTTTTGTTTTTTAGTCAATCGCGCAGACGCCATCTGCGTTTTTCTCAATTGCCCAGACACTGTCTGGGTAATTGAAGGTTGATGAGAATACACTAAATAAAACCTTCTCATATATTCTAAATTTCTCTTGGAAAATCCTCCCCCAAATTCTTTAATCAATTTAGCAGATAAAGATTTTATCAAAGCATCACCATAATCAGCTTTTTCCTTCCCTTGCTGTTCACGCTCAACAATACGCCTGCCAATTTCAAAATTGGACATCTCTTGAAATGTTTTAAATTTCTTAATTACTTTTCGTGCCAAATCAACAGCGCTAACTCCCCACGTGCCGGTACGAAAAAGAATAGCCAAAAGCTCAGAATCGCTTAAAGCCCCCGCGCCTTTTTTGAGCAGCTTCTCCCTCGGCCTATCACCTTCAGGCCAATTTTTTATGGCTCTTTCGTAAACTTTCTTTTGTTTTACGCTTGTTGGCATTACTTGTTTGTCCTTGCCTTAATAAACTCCTCTAAATCCTCCGGCTTTATTCTCCACTGCCCTATCTTCGTCGCGCGAATTTGTTTTTCACGAATAAGCTCACGAATCCTATATTCTGTAAGCCCTATTTGTTTAGCGATTTGCTCGACGGTTAAATAATCTTTAAAAGACATAATAAAAACCTCACTTCACATTAGCTAATATAATTTCACATTATACCACATTTAAAATGGAATCAATAAAATTCTATACGGCAAGCTCTTCATTAGCTTGAGGAATTAACTATCTGAGATTAAGGCAGATCTAATGCAGAGAATCGTTTAAGGTATGACTATTTTAGATATTAACAAATCACATCTATTAATCTTAGATTGGGTCGATTTCGGCCCCATGTCAAAAGCAGCTATTTGCATAATAATATGGGAATCCTCTATAAGATGCATAAACAGAATAATCTTTTCCATATCACCTTCACAAGAAACATTAACCTTGAATTTTTTAACTAAGCCTTCTTCCTGTATGCCTGAAGGCTTCAAATCATTAAGATAAATAGCCGAACGGGTAGCTAAACGCTCAATCTCCCTTAATAATGTAGCTGTCTCCTCTTCGTCTGTTTTCGCAAGAATTGAATATTTAGCATATCTCTTTTCTTCTTCCTCAATCCTGGCTCTTTGCTGCAGAATCTTGCTATTTTTCAGCATATCATACTCTGCGGCTTTAATCTCCTGTGAATATACCTTCATTTTTTTTAAAATAGGGCTCAAGATCACTCTATCCGCAAAAGAAAAACTGACAAATACTATAGCTGCAAAAAACACTGCCTTTTCTCTTTTTGAAAATCTGGAGATGATATTTTTCATAAACTTCCTTTTATCTGAGCCCTGCTAATTAATTTCAAGTCCTGTGTCTAAAACACAGAAAATCCCAAAATCAGCCCAGTCCTTGCCGCCTTGTTTTCTTGAAGTAGTATAATTTGTTTGAACACTGGAAAAATAATCGCTTGCCTCAAGCGCGCTAACAAAAGAAAATACGGTTGACATCGCTCTTCCTGTTCCTTTTAAGTTCAGATTTCTTTGCGTATCCATTTTGATGCTGGTAAGCATGATATTTTCCGGAACTATATCGTATAAAGCCGCAATTACCTGCAAAGCATATCCGCGATTCTTAAGATAATGCTTAATAATTCTGATCCTTTCCATATTTCTTTCTAATATTTTTGCCTCTGCGTGAATTGTTTCATTATATTCTTTTAGCTTTTTAAAATAAGCACCCTCGAAATAAGTTTTGCTGATAAAAAAACTACCGACCAAAAACATAATAATCATAAAATTAACAGTCAGCTTTACTAGCTGGCGAGTACGCTCTTCAAAAACACGTTTTAATTTTATTTCCTCAGGAATAAGGCTTACTTTTAAAGATTGTAAGATTAAGAATACAGATGTTATATTCAAGAAGGATATATTCTGCACCAGTGCCTCAACCGGCTTACAATTGGTGTACAGCGGCAGACAGTCAAAATAAGCAATATTTTGAATCGTAACCTGCACTGTTGCCGTAAGCATTGCTTTTAATTCTCTAACATGATCAATCGCGCCAGTTACGGTTATGACCTGAGGGGCTGCATCTATATCTTCAGACTGATATGTTTCAATAGAGCTTTTTATCTCTTCGACGAATTTTGTCCCAGCCTTGGCTTTATCTTCAGTAAAATGTTTAACTCCGATCGGAATACTGCGTGTAAAAATAGGTATGCCTCGTAAGGATATAATGAAATCAGTAAAATTTTCATCAACATGCACAATCCCCACAGGCACATTCTGCAATTCCTTAGCTTGATACTCCAAACATATTTGTGTTATTCCCTCCGGAGCAAAGACCATGTCCTGCACCTTAAGTCCAGCTTTTTCAATAATATCAAACTGCCTTTTGATGGCATCACGGGCTACGATCACAAGCAGTATTTTCGTGTAACTTCGTCTATAAACGCCAATATTGATATAATCAACAATTATTTCTTCACGCGAATAAGCGGTCTGCCTGCCGGATTGTAAATCCACTATTTCCTTTATCTCTTTGGCATCAAGCGAAGGGATTTCCAGGTTTTTTGTAATCGTCAGATGAAGCGGTATAACATTAACGATAAAAGGATTTTTTATTTTTAATTCTTTTACAACCTTGACCACCAACTGCGAGATGTCTTCTTCCTTCATCCCCTCAGTTGAATAATGCGCCAGCTTAACAAATTCCCTTTTTCCGCCTGAATTCCTCAGGCAGGAAATCAGCAATTTGTCTTCACTAAGATCTATTCCTACAATATCTTTATTCTTTGGTAATTCCATTTTTACTTTTCCGTTATGTCTTTTGTATTATGGCGCTGTTGAAAAATGTACAGATGTACCCCCCGGGGCACAAGCAAGGCAACCGCAACAAATGCCAAGGCGTACTTGTCGTACGCCGCACAAATAAGAGGGCGAATAACGCCGCAGATACGCGTTTTGCAGCAGTTCCATTATATGAAAAACTCTGTCTTCCAGTCTAGTATCCACCCTGCTTTATTCACATCGGCATTTAAATTTTTTTCTATAACGCATTCAATCTTACACTTTTCCGTTCTTTTATCTAATACCGCTACGCTGCTAATAAGAAAGGTATGCGAAAATACTGCTGTTTTGCCATCAGCGACAATATTGCTCAGCTGGGCAATCTCGCTCGGTGACATTGAATAAACCTGGCTTAACTGCGCAACAATTGAATTTTCATTTGAAAAAGAGCAGTCATCAGAGTTAGCAATCACTTGATCTTCTCCGCTTCTATAAAGAAGTATTTTCTTTACAACACTATCATTTAATCCCAAAGCATAAAATACCGGGGCCAAGGCAGTATTTATATTAACCCTGCCGGAGCCATGGACAGTTATATATGGTTTAATCCTGTCATAAACATTCTTATCCATGCCTTTGATATAATAAAGCTCTTCCAGATTCTCAAGAGGAAAATCCTTGCAATCGTATGAAAAACGCAGACTACGGTAATACTTGTCCTCAGCGCCGTTAGGCAAAGATGCATTATCGGCATCTCTCCAATCTATTATACAAGAAGCAATGCCTTCAGCCCTGTAGCTGTCAATCCCAGATGTATACTCGATCAAGCGGCTCAACTCATCAAGGCTTGCCGAATTAATATTCAGCCTGCTCATCACATCTGCCGCTCCGTAAATAATCCCCGGCTTATCAGCCTCTGAGTCCTTAAAATATAAATCTCCTGCTTTATATGAATAGCCCACCGTAAAGCTGCCGTCTAATACAGGTATCTGTGATAAAGCACCAACATTATTACTCCAGGTATCTTTTAAAAGAGCCACCGGGCTTTCTTCCCCAAAATTCCCGATTTGAGCTGCTGCCTGTTTAACTCCAGCTTCAGCAATACGGTAAAGCTTACTTCTGGTTTCCACTCTCAGGAGAAAATCAAGACGCTGTCTGACTCCCAAGCCTAAGTATAAAGCAAAAATAGTTAAAAGTCCAAGTGACCATAGAACCAGGATCAGAATACTTGCTCTATTGCTGCCTTTACACATAAGTGATTTTTTGCGCTTTGATGGTTTCATAATATTCAACGCAATAAACCTCCTGTTGGGATATTAATCGTCTTGGTTCTTGTTTGGGTTGTTCTACCCATATCAATGGCCATAGTTATTCTAATTGCCTGAGGATAGTCACTTATTAACTCCTTCACATCAGGAGGCGGCCAGCTGTCAACCCAGAAAAACTGCTGTTTATCTTGACTAAAAAAATAATAGGCAAAATGTAATTCCTGGACATCACTTACCAGCAATCTAGGAATCGGACTTTTAAGTGAATTAAAAAACTTATAATCAATATAGTTTCTGTCTATTGTTTTTTCCTGCGCATTAAATGAATATGTCACCTTGCCTATGCCTTTAGAAAATCCGCCCTCATCAACCGGCACATTCACCAGTGCCGGAAAACTAAACATGTTCTCATGCCCGAGAAACGGTATTTTTTTAAAATAAACACAGTTTCTCAATTCTATTTCTAATTTTTTAGTAAACAGATTAATATCTATCTGAGGTGTTTGCTGATTGACTTTCTGCCATATTATAATCCCGTTAGAAAGCATTCCGTAAAGAGCAATAGAAAGCACACTTAGCATAATCGTTGCTAAAAGCAGTTCAATAAAAGTAAGTCCCTTATCACTGATTCCACTGATTGACTTATGCTTACACTGATTATTTTTCATAACTAACTATTGGCTTATCACAGCTTTGTTTTTTGCGCAATACTCAATACGCAATACTCGTTAGAAATTTCTATTATTACGGCGTACTATTATCAAAATAGCGCTTTGCCATTGTCTGGGCCCTAAGCTTCATTATTTTGTTGCCCTGCTGCCAGCTTAAATCAAGGTTAACACGATAAAGCTCCTGTATAGGATCTACAAGCTGCATAGTCGATATCCAGACATATTCTTCCGCTCCAAGACTGATCACACCATTGGACTGCAACGGTAAAAATGCTCCGGCCGGTTCATTTAACCTGCTTTGTATTTGACATATTTTTTCCTCAAAAAACCATTGAGCATTCAAGCGATTATTAAAAACAGCAAGCGCATCTAAAGAAATCAGAAATGATTCAAAAATGACCACTACTCCCACGACAAGAACTACAGTCGCGACCATCACCTCAATTAAAGTAAATCCGTTATTTTTTCGTTTACCTGAACAGCAAAAAGAAAACAGACGACAGGCGACAGACGACAGAATTTGACTTCTTTGTTTTCTGTTCTCTGTATTCTGTTTTCGGTTTTCTATATTCATATTACTCCCAATTTACAACATCATCCTCACTTGGTTGGCCATCCTTACCCAGAGAAAACAGATCATAATCCTGAGGTCTATGCTGTCCGGGGGATTTATAAACATAGGTCCTCCCCCAAGGGTCGACTGCATCTTTCTCAAGATATGGGCCGTTCCAATTAGGAGCAGACGATGGCTTAACAAGTAATGCCTGCAGTCCTTCAGAGGATATCGGAAATTGTCCATTATCAAGCTCATAAAGTTTTAGAGCTGTTGCAATATTTGCGTTTATGTCCGCATTAGCCGCTGCAATACGCGCCTGTTCTGATCGGCCGGCAAGACGCGGCAATACCATCGCGGCCAAAGCGCTTATAATAATCACTACCAGCATTAGTTCTATCAAAGTAAATGCCTTTTTCGTTTTCATAACTTATCTCCTTTTTCCAATATTATGTGTCGCGTATTGAGTATTACGCATTAGTTAATTATTTGGGCAGCATAGGTTTTTCACGCAATACGCTATCCTAAATACTTAATCCTGGGTTAAAATATGTTCTCTCCACTTTCCTTCCAATTGATCAATACTTCTTATCTGGGTCGGATAAGCAAATTGCAAAGCCTCGGTAATCGTTTTCCCATCACGCAATTGCCGGCTAAAAACAATAAAATCCTCTGCCCCGAATCTATTCATAAGAAAACTAACCAGAGAAAAAGCCTGCAAATAATATGTGTTTACCAGCTCATCTCCTCTTAATTGTAATATTAATCTATTTTTCCTATCCTCATATAAACCTGTTACCTTAACTTTGTTATCATTTTGCACACTCCTCACGTCTATCTGCATCATTGCATCTAGACTTAGAAGTCTTTTACTAATAGCTAATTTCTTTACCATATCCGTTCTTAGCACCCGGGCATTTTTTTCTCCCCACTGAGCTATCCCTTCATCCAGCCATAAAGGCACTTCTCCTTTAAACCCAACAAAATCCCGGAAGATAAGATGTGTGATCTCATGCACAAGCAATCTGTCTAGGAAATCATGACCCCAAACATAACTCATTATGTACTTCTGGGTGTAATTAGCCATACCATGAGACCAGCTCTGCTGGTGACTTGCCAGAAGATAGGCATTATGATCCGGGTATATATAAATTTTAACGCGCTTATCCCACTTCCAGAAGTTTGAATAACGTACATATCCGAGTTCAACGGCCACAGTATCGTAATATTCTTCGGCCGCTACTGACACACTTTCAGCAAATTCTTGATTATCTGTATAAAAATAAACGATGAAATGCTCAGTTCGTATTTGTTCCCATTGAGATTGAGAGTAACTCAAAGAACCGAATAATAAAAAAATGGCTATTGTAAGGTAAATTATTATCTTCAATATTATTGAACTATCAAGTTTAATTGGAATACAGGTAAAAGCATCGAAACAATAATAAAACCGACAATAACGCCCATGAACAAAATCATTAAAGGTTCAAGCAAATTTGTCATTATCTTAATAGCCTCATCAGTCTCTTCCTCATAAGTAATGGCAAGTTCCTCCAAAGCCCCTTCGATTTTACCTGATTCTTCTCCAACGCTCACAAGATTAACCATGAACTTTGGGAAAAGAGAGCATTTATCCAGGGTTGCTCCAAAAGTTTCGCCTTGCTCTATTGACTTATACCCTTTTTTCAACTCTTGTTTTATAACTTCATTATCAAGCGTAGCAATACTTTTTTGTATAGCACTAAGAAGCTGGATACCGCTTTTAAGCAACAGATCCAAAGTTCTGCTGAACTGCGCAAGCTCTGCTTTTAAAAACAGCGCACCGAAAATAGGGCTGCGCAATTTAATATGACTTGCAATTAGTTTACCTGCCTTCGTCGCCATCATACGTTTAATCAGGATAAATATTACAGCAATTCCTAGGACAAATACAGGCCAGACCCATTGTTGGGTCAAAAAATTACTGATACTGATAAGAATTTTTGTCGGTAATGGCAACTCCTGACCTAAGCGTGTAAAGATACTAAGCAGCCGGGGCATAACAAAAGTCAGCATAAATATTATTGTTCCTGTTCCGACTAATGCCATAAGGATAGGATAGGTCAGGGCAGTACGGATATCTGAAAAAATCTGTTCTTTTTTCTTTCTGTACTCAGCTATGCGCAGCAAAGCGACTTCCATAGTACCGCTCTCTTCACCGGCAGCAATTAAAGACACAAAAAGCACTGAAAACACCTCTGAATGAAAAGCCAAAGCCGAAGACAATGTTTTGCCGTCTTTTATTTGTACCCGCACACTATTGAGGATTCTCTTCAATTTCTGATTAGGAGTTTGATTGGTAAGGATTATAAGTGCCTTTAATATAGGCACGCCGGATTTAAGCAATATAGATAACTGTCTGGCAAAAACTGTTATTTGTTTTTGTTTTATTCGCCCCGCGAAAAATCCTTGCTGTTTAAAATTATCATTGCTGCTGGAACCAGAAACTTCAACAAGTACAGGCAAATAGCCCATTTTACTGATCTTATCCACTGCTTCTTCTTTAGAACCTGCGGCAATTACGGAAGTAATTACCTTGTCCGGACCTTTTTTAGCTTTGTATCTATAAAGTCCCATATTTTATCTTCCTTATTTTTAGTTCTTTCTTATTTAAGTTTAACGAAAGAACCTAATTATGGGGCATTCTTAATTTATTCTAATAACTTGCAAATCATTAAGTTATAGCAAACTATTTAACTTAATTAAGAATGGCTCATTTTATTGACTAGTCTTGTTCAAAAATTCATTTAAGCGATTTTGCTCCGAATGGGTCAGATCCAGAAAACAAACAGCAATCGTGCAATTTTTTTCCTGCTCATTCAAATCACAGCGAATAACTCTTGAAAGACATTGGATATCTTCGTCAGTTTCCGATAACTCCAACATCAGATCAATGGTTATTCCGAGTTGCAATGACCTATCTGTTTTAAAAAGTATACCTCCGGCACTGATATTAATAGTCTTACCCTGAATATCAAACTCACTTTCATGCCCTAGTTTAAACCGGTTAAACCATAAAGGCAACTGCATGTCAAAGCGGGCATATATACGCAGATCCAGCATATTAAGTTTCTCCAAGCCCTTAGGAATATACCCTAGATCATTGATCTTTTCAAGCGCTTCTTGCGCGGTATTAGCATAAACCACCGCCTCAATCGGCTTTCCATTTATCTGTCTTTTTGCAAAATATTTATATGCCTGCATAGATTTTATCCTGCAATTTATTGATTTATATACCGACTAAGACGTCTGCGTTCAGAATTGGGCAGATCAAGAAAACATATAGCAATTTCATAATCCTTATTAGCTACTAACTCCTGACAGCGGATAATTTTTGACAGACACTCAATATTTATTGGATCATCAGGCAGTTCCAGTTTCATTTCAATGATTTTGCCGGGAGCAAAATATTCTGTAATATTAAAAAGCAAACCGCCGGCACTTATATTTTTTGTAACCATTACCATTTCCGGCTCAAAATTAACTTCAGAATTGCCTTTAGCCGCCTTAAATATTTTAAAGCGAATGTAAACACGGTCATCTTTGCGTCCGTAAATGCGTCTGTCCGAAGGCATTGCAACTCTTTGTTTTTGAAGAACATCGTTTTTCGGTTCATCAGCAGCAAACCTCGTATCCGGAGCACTTTCCTTTGACACCGCTAGCGCTTTTTCTAATGTAGTTTTTTCTTCCTTAGGCATTTGCTCTGGCATTAATTCATCTGACTGCGTAACCCTGATTATCTCATCAGGAGTAGTGACCCCGGCTATCACCTTAAGCCATCCGCTTTGACGCAATGTTCTCATCCCATTTACAACAGCGCATTTTTTTATCTGATCACTCGTTGCTTTTTGTGAAGTAAGCTCTTTAATCGGCTCATTGACGATAAGTATCTCATGAATTGCCGTCCGGCCGTAGAATCCGGTAAAATTACATGCTTGACATCCAGCACTTCGATAAATTTTTATCAAGCTTTGGTCATCAAATTCAAGCTCTCTGGCAATCAGCTCTTTTATCCCCGCGATTGGATCATCATCCTCTTTCTTGCAATGAGGACAATTCACTCTTATTAATCTCTGAGCAATAAAAGCATCAACGCTTGATGCCACAAGATACGGCTCAAGGCCTATGTCTACAAGCCGGGTGATACCGCTGGCAGCATCATTAGTATGTAATGTCGAAAAAACAAGATGCCCTGTTAAAGCTACCCGTATCGCGATTTCTGCTGTTTCTAGATCTCTAACTTCTCCGACCATCATAACATCAGGATCGTGGCGCAACATACTACGCAAGCCCTTAGCAAAATCAAGTCCGATCTCAGAGGCAATTTGTATCTGAGTAATACCCTCAAGCTCATATTCTATTGGATCCTCAATAGTAATAATTTTACGCTCATTCGTATTTATGGTAGAAAGGCATGCATAAAGAGTAGTTGTCTTACCGCTTCCAGTCGGTCCAGTCACAAATATTATGCCATGCGGTTTACTGATAAGCTCCTTAAAAAAAGTCAACTCCTTCTCATCAAGTCCCAGTTTTTCCAGATCAAAGAGCATAACTGCGGGCAAAATTCTAATAACAACACTCTCTCCATGCGGTGTTGGTATAAAAGAAACTCTTAAGTCAAGTTTTTGATCCCCTACTTTAACAATAGCTCGACCGTCTTGGGGAACCCGATGCTCAACAATATTCAAGTTTGACATCAGCTTAATTCTAGATAGAATCGGAATAAAGAAATTCCTTATTTCCGGAGTAACATTAGCATCATACAATATGCCATCGATTCGGTAACGCAGCCTTAGTTTATTACGATATGGCTCTATATGTATATCTGTGGCTCTTTTCCTGTAAGCCTCCAGAATTATCTGGTTAACCAGTTGAATAACTGATACAGTATCTACTGCTTCCTCCAGATCATCAACATGCTCATCAGCCTTGATCTTTGCCTCAACATTCTCGTAGGTTTTCTGCGATATTATTTTTTCCACCATCTCAGCCGCAACCCCGTAATACTGTTTGAGCATCTCCACAATATCATGTTCGCAGCTCAGAACGACTTTAATGTTAAAACCTAAATGTGACCTAATTTCATCCTGAATTTTGACATCAAGCGGATAGGCAACAGCAATGGTAAGATTTCGGTTTTCAAGAGTTATCGGTAGAAAAGCATAATATGATGCGATTTTAACGGGAACTTTATCGATTAAAGCCTTTTCTATAGAAACACCCTTTAAATCAAGATAAGCACTTCGGAATTCTTTAGTAATAATTTCAAGAATTTCCTTTTCATTGAGTTTGTGAATATTGCATATAATAGGAATAGGCGAAACTTGTTTTTTTGCGGCTTGGGAAAAACAGTTTTTAATACTGTTTTCGTCCAAGTTTTTCTTGTTTTTTAAAAGCTGAACAACCCGCGCATCGGTTTTTTTATCCATAAAAATTTTTTCCATTAACCTGTTAACTTGTGCATTCCATCTAATTTATTATTGCATTGTTGCAATTTTTTGTCAATGAATCAAGCTTCTAATCCCTAGTCCCCCACTCCCTGCTTTACTTGAGTGCTCCAATCATATAAAACAGATCTTCGCTCTTAGCATCCATTTCACCTGAGAGCAGCCGCTCACAGCTTCTAAGTGTCTCTTCAATAGTGACATACTCACCATGACAACCTGTATAGGCCTCAGCTACAGAAAATGGCTGTGTCAGAAAATACTGTATTTTTCGCGCGCGTTCATATATTATCCTATCCGCAGCAGATAGTTCATCGATACCAATAACCAAAACAATCTTTCTCAAGTCTTCATATCTCTGCAAAATATGCAAAACTTCCTGTGCAATATTAAAATGTCTCTGTCCGACCACATCAGGATCAAGATTTGCGCAGCTTGACAGAAGCGGGTCTATGGCAGGATAAAGCCCCAGCTGTACTTTTTCACGCGAAAGAACAATCACCGAGTCTAAGAAACTAAAAATCGCAACTACAGCTGGATCAGTAAGGTCATCTGCCGGCACATATACTGCTTCAATTGCTGTAATAGCTCCACCCACCCCATCTGATGTACAAATTCGCTCATGAAACTCACTAGCTTCACTTATTAAAGTCGGCTGATAGCCGGTTTCTGATGGCACTCGGCCAAGCAAGGTAGAGATCTCCTGTCCTGCTTGCAAAAATCTAAAAATATTATCTACAAATAAAAGCACATCCTTATTCTGGCGCTGGATACTCTCTGCTAAAGTTATTCCGCTCATAGCTATCTCATAACGCGCTCCAGGAGGTTCATTCATCTGACCAAAGACAATTTTCATTTTAGAAAGAATATCATGCCGGGCAAGCTCATGATAAAGCTCATTACCCTCACGCACACGTTCTCCGGCTCCGGTAAATACGCATCTTCCTTTATGACGCCTTACAATATGCTGGATAATTTCAAGGATCAAGACACTTTTGCCCATAGCCGCTCCACCAAGGATCCCGTTCTTAGAGCCTTTAACAAAAGGAAATAAAAGATCAAGCATTTTTATGCCTGTTTCCAGAATTTCAGGCTTTGCCCCGCCCTTATCTTTTATTTTAAGCTCAGTCCCTCTTGATGGCTGTCGAATCGGCTTGGTATAGGTGATATTTATCGGCCCCTTCTTGTCTATAGGCTCACCCAGCACATTCAAAAGACGCGAGTAAACCTCATCTCCCACAGGGATCTCAATGCCTCCACCGGGCACAAAAGCATCTGCGTGGCTCTGCAGGTTCTGCGTGGAGTTAATTGAGATGCAACGGGCTATATTATTCGGTGAATGTTCTGCTACTTCAAGCGTAATTTTATCTCCATCGACAGTATAGACATGGATAATATCATAAACATTTGGAACCTCTTCCTGTGTAGAAAATTGCACATCAACAACCGGTCCCTGCACAGCAACTACTTTACCTACTATTCTTTTTTTCTTTTTTAGCTTATGCTTATTCATTTATTAACCTCGCTGAAAAAAGTTCTCTCATGTTCTGATCTATGATTTCATGTCTTGTCCTAAAATACTGGAATTTAAGCTTTTTATTTTCATCCTGTATACGCTGTGTACAATTTTCAAGATGCATAAATCTGGCTGATTGCTCTGCTACTTGAGCTAGTCCGAATATTTCAAACAATTTCTGCCCAAGCCACAAATAGACCAGATATTCGGATATATCGCCTAAACTAGACTCAAGAATTACCTCAGATATATCCATTCGAGGCCCTGTCCTTTGCCTTTCCTCCGGAATAAAAGGCAATAAATTAAGCACTTCTATCCTCTGCACGGCAAATGAAAGCGCCCGGGGGAAAACTACCACCAGCTCACCGATATTACCTTTTAAAACATTACTAACGATATAATCTCTTAATTTAAGTGCCTGCTCAAGCCTCTGTTCATTATTTATACCAGGGAAATCCGCGTATCCCATCTTATTTTTCTCAACATAAAGCCTACCTCTTTTACCAACAATTATAAGCTTACTGTCTTCACCGCGAAACTGCTCCAGCGCTTTATTCATAACAAGGGAATTAAGGCCTCCTAAAAGACCGGCATCAGTAGTTATTGCCACAATCGCCTTAGGTTTTTCGTTTTTTTTAAGGAACGGATGGTTGATATTTTGAAGATCAAGACCCGCAAAAATATCGCCTATAGAATCAAGATACGTCGTATAGCCCTTTATTTTTCTCTCTAAAGCCTGATACTGAGCTGCGGCAATGAGTTTCAGAACCTCGATCAAAGAACCGAGAGATTTGTAAAACCCCATATCATTTTTAAGTTGGACTATCGGAATCATATTATCATTTCCTTTAAAAACAGTATTGCGTCATGCGTATTAAATATCACGTCTAAAAACAAAGGAC
>JAGLQQ010000049.1 GCA_023136735.1 Candidatus Omnitrophota bacterium
TCATCATTCGTCACTCATAACTTATTTTGCGTCTTTCATCCTAGCAAAGCGATCGTCCATCTATCCTCCATAGCTTTAGCGAAGAGAATCGTCCTTCGGGTTTTATAAGCGTTACCGCGTTGCATCCGGTGAATTAAAATAGTGAAAAATTGCCTCCTCTAAGTTAGCAATAGTTTCATCAACAACTACTTTTCCCTCTCTTAGCTGCTGGGGAAGATTAGGGAACCACTCGCAGATTTTTATATAAAAATCTTTTTTAAATTTCCTTATTTCCTCTTTTGTCAGCTCATCTAAAACTTCCCTGTTCAATGCATACATTTCAATAACAAGTCTTTCCATAGCAACCGGATCATTCTTATCCTGAATTAAAAGTTCTGTAATTGCTTCTCCTCGCCGTAATTTCTTTTGTGCTTCTTTAGAGAGTTCTGTAGTACGCAGCTGAGTCATCTGCACCAGCTCTTTATACTGGATAAACTCCATACGCAAACTCCGACTCGGACCTTTTATTGCCGGCCATTGCGCGCGATTACCAATTCGCGATACTGATAATCCTACATCAATTGCAGGACGAAAACCTGTATTGAATAAAGCCGAGCTAAAGTAAGTCTGGCCATCAGTCATGGAAACAAGATTAGTCGGGATAAAACCGGTAGCATCTCCCTGCAATGTTTCAACAATCGGCAGAAAAGTCATTGCTCCGCCCCCGAACTCATCACTTAACTGTGCGGCTCTTTCCATCAGCTGGGAATGAATATAAAAAATATCTCCCGGGTATGCTTCTCGGCCCGGAGCCCGGTTTAAAAGCAGTGATATCTGGCGGTATATCCAGGCATGTCTAGTCAGATCATCAAAAACCACAAGCACATCTTTGCCTTGATGCATATAATATTCTCCAAGCATAGCCGCAGTATAAGGCGCAAGATACTGCTCTCCAACTGAAGTTGAGGCAGTGCCGCTGACAACAAGCGTATAATCAAAAACTCCTTTTTCCTGAAATAAATTCAGTGTTTTCATAAAACTCGAATATGTTTTTCCTATAGAACAGTAAATACAGATAACGCCTTTTCCCTTTTGATTGATAATCGCATCTGTGGTCATTGTAGTTTTTCCGGTCTGCCTGTCTCCAACAATCAGCTGTCTTTGACCCTGGGCTAAAGGCATAATCGTGTCAATTATCCTTGTCCCTGACTCTAATGTCCTCTCAACTGTAGTCCTATCCATAACACCTGGAGCTTCTCGAAATACAGGAAAGGTTTCATCCGCAACTATATCGCCTTTGCCATCAACCGGCTCACAAAGAGCATTGACCACCCTTCCCGAAAAAGCATTACCGACAGGAAGATAAAGCGCCTTTGCCTGGGAATATACTTTATCGCCTGCTCTAATCTGCGCTTTGGGACCAAGCATTAATATCTGCACATCATCCTGGGTGAATCCCATGACAATACCGCGCAATCCGCCGTCAAACTCAACTATCTGGCCATTAATGCACGAAGGCATATTTTTAGCCAGAACAATAAATTCCCGTACCACTCTTACAGTCCCAACTTCTTTTACTTTAAATTTTATCTCTTTTGAGCTACTCTGCTTTTTCTGGAGAGGGCACATAAACTAACTCCTTAACCTTTTCCGCAAAACTTCCGTCAAAAACTAAATTCCCAATATTTATTACTACTCCGGCAATAAGATCAGGACCTGCTCTTTCATTCAGTTCAATATCCCGCTCTAAGATTTCCTGTAATTTTATTTTTAGATTATTACGTTGTTCATCTGTTAAGGCAATCGCCGAAATAATCTCAACTTGCCGCACATCTTCCGGAATTTTTAATTTATCTACACCCTCTATACCGCCGGCAATTAAAGCATCAATCCACATAACATGCATGCTTTGAGCGACAGTCCGCGGAATTACATGACAGGCAAGTTCCTTTGCCAGAATAATTGCTTTCTCATTTATATGTGTCTGCATCTCTGCTTTTATTAGATCACAAGTACTGTAAGCTCTTTCAATAATAGCCTCGCTTTGCTGATGCGCCTGCTCAATAATATTATTTCTTTCTTCTTCGATCCCCTTAAGCGTTTTTTCTTTCAAGTCCACCACGTCTTTTTGCGCCTTATCCAATATTTCCTTATACTGAAGGTCTGCCTCTTCGATTTTTTTCTTTATTTTCTCTTCTTGTCCAGCTGTATTTTTAAGCATTCGCTGCAAATGTGATGTGGCATTACTGATATTTCTTGTCAGTAAATGCCTAAGGAAAAAAGCAAGTCCGCTGAATATTACCACCATTAATAGTATTAAACTTACTATAAACATCTTTCACTCCTCATTATGTTGGAAAGAGATCGGGGGTTATAAAAAAATTATTACACCCTATACCACCTTAATTAATTATCCAGCTTGAAATAACTGATAAATAATTAACATAGCAATAATCGCCAGAGCCTCCGCGAATATCAAAGCCACTGTCATTGCCGTAAATATCTTTGGTGCCGCTGATGGATTTCTTCCCAGGGCATTAATACTGGCAAATGCCGCAGCAGCCATTACAGCAGAAGGCCCTAAAATACATACGGAAAAAATCAGCAGCAATATTATCTGTCTGGCCATTTATTTCCCTTTTGCCTTTTCTTGTTTTATATTCACCCGTTTGTTTTCCATTATTATTGTTACCCTGTTGAAAGCAACCTTCACTACTCCGCGAAACACAGTAAAGGGTTCCTCATCAATTACAATTGTTCCGGCAAGCAAGCGGCTTAAAATAGTTTTATGAAAAGGTAAGACCTCAAATACCCCTGCCTCCCCAGGCAGAATAACCCGATCTGCTTTACCCTGAAAAATTACTTTTTCAGGAGTAACAATTTTAACACTAAGTAATTTATCCCCAATCACAATCCTTTGCCCCCTTAAAGCCTGAATGACGACCGCTTCGCTAAAACGAAGGACGAGAGACGAAAAACCATCCAT
>JAGLQQ010000005.1 GCA_023136735.1 Candidatus Omnitrophota bacterium
TGGCTTCTTTTTCCATGGCTTCTTTATCCGCCTCAGCCTGCCAGTAGTCCAGATCATAAAATTTCTGACCATGAACCGTATCAACTGTTTTCTTTATTTCTAAATAATCTTCCCAAGCGATTGGAACCCATTTATCGTATTTTACAGATACTGCCTCTAATGCTTCCGGGGCCTTTTCATGCATGATCAATAATGCCGCTTTAATTCTCTCTAATATTTGGGCATCAACATTTTCAGTATTTACACACATGGGGAACTCAGGAACCGCCGCATGCCTCCAAAGACTGCGCAATTGCACTTTCTCCTTATTAAAAGAATCAAATGTAGCTTCATTAACAAAGCAAGCGTCAAATTGCCCGCTTATCACTGCCTGACAAGCATTATCATGCCGCCCTAAATACTCAAAAGCGCCAAAGTATTTAAATTTATCAATGCCTTGCCCCTTCAACCATGAGGTCGGCATAAGATTGCCGGATGTAGATGAAGCACTGGTCCCGGCTACTTTTTTTCCTTTTAAATCCTCAAGCGATTGATAAGGTGCATCCACCCTGACTGCAAGATGACCGTAATAAGTCGGCGAACCTGCGTTCTGAGCACAAACAAATGGGATAACCGGGCCAGACTCATGCGCCTGCACGCAGGTAACCGAAGCAAGCCAGGCAAAATCAATCGTACCATTGGCAACATCTCTTACTATTGCCGTATATCCGCCAGTATACCCTGTAGTCGGATATAACTTTAACTTAATATCCAATTCTGTTTCCCTTTGCAGATATTTTTCAAGCGCATCAAATCTCTCTAACATCTCCGATGGCTTTCTCAACGGCAAAATCCCAATTTGATATGTTTTTGCCCAAGCAACTTCACTCATTACAACGCAGGATAATAAGCAAAACACTATAAATCCTATTATAAACTTACGCATTTTTGTTCTCCTTCAGTATACAACCTAAATTATTTTTATAATTGATTAGCATTAAAAATTGACTACCCCCCTTCTATGTTTAGTGATTTTTAATAATTACTCAATAGTTATCTATTGATCTATAAATTAAATAAAAATTAATCTTAATTGCTCGTAATTGTTCATGGTTTTCAAACAAACCATCCTAATTAGAAACCAGGAAAATTAGTGCTTCACGCTTTAAACCGCACTTGGCGAAGCACGAAGATATGGAGAGATTAGATATAAATTGATAACTAGCATTTGCAAAGCACATAAACATACGTTCTGCTGCATACTTAAAGATCTGGAACCTAGGATATAAACAGAGAAGGTAAACACGGCAGCAATTAACCAAAAACAAGAAGAACAGTTGCAATTAAAACCCGCATCATTGTTATTATGAGCAAAGCTAGACTCAACAGAACTAAGAAGCAATCTAAAAACTGCAATAATTAAAAATGCTCCTAAAAAAATCTTGATTGAAGCTATCATACAGATGTCCCCTTACATATTTAGTGTAGCACCTGACTAAAAATAGTCAATCAATAATTAAT
>JAGLQQ010000050.1 GCA_023136735.1 Candidatus Omnitrophota bacterium
TGACGGAAAATTAAAACTCAATGTGGATATGTACTATATTGACCATAACGGAATACCGGTTGTTATTGATACCAGGAGTCTTGTTCTGCCCTTGCGGAAAACAGATATTGAAAACAGTAATTTAGAAGATGAATCTTTGAATAGGCCGGGAGCGCGTATGAATCCTATAGCGCCTATCGTGAAATCACTACAGGGATTGCCTGTCAAGTGTAATGCTATTTCGCAATCTATTTAATTATTACTGCAGAATTCTATGGGCGTGAGCCCATAGATGAGTGACAATGATTATCCGCCGGTTTCCACCAAAAAGATAGGAGGACAAGTGTTTGGCGGATGATACTCCGAAGGCGAAACGTGAAGATGCTATGGGTGTAAACTTACAAAAAACAGTACTTTGTTAAAGATGGATTCACCCAGATATTTTAGGCTAAACATGAAAGAACCCTAATCCGTTAAAATAGTTTCTCCCGATTTGTGAATTCCTACCATTAAACCTCATTAATTATTTTCTCCTTCCCTTCATAACTTATTTATAGTCAACGTATTATGATTTTAAAGTAAAAACCAAAAAAAGTAAAAAAAATAGCAAAAACGCAATTAATATGGTATAATTTAAAATCTTTTATTTTGGAGTGTTAAGACGAATTTAACTGGAGGAGTTATGAAGCATTTTTTTTATTATCGAGTTATTTCTGTTTTACTTATTTATTTATTACTTTTGCCGTCAGCTCTATGTGCGTTTGGAAATGATTCGCAGGAAAAAACTACCTTAGCCCCTGCGCTTCTTATTAATGCTGATCAGCTCAAAATCGCTTATATGAAATTTCCCCTCAATCTGTTTAATCAAATAGCAAGTCAACCTGCCGGCTTTAAAAAGGTTACGGGTTTGCCGTTACGCCAGTTATTATCTATGTTTCCCGATAATCCAGGCGAATTATTAGAACTAATGAAAACTGCTTCAAACTCGGGATTAATTAACGGATATCCTAAAAAAATTGTTCAAGCAAACCCAACTAGCAGCGCTGCTATTATTAGCGCGCTGGGTATGATAAAAGCAGACACAGAAGAAGAAAAAGACGTTATCAGAGCCTTAATATCGCCTTATTTTGATTCTAAAGAGCCCTTAAATCAATTAAGCGCTTATTCTGTTTTATCTAAAATCGGCACCAGGGAAGAACAAACCCTGGCGATAATGAAGCTGCTTGAAGCAGTTGCACCGCAGACACCTAGGGTGGATGAATCCCTGGTATTTCAACTGCTGTTGGAGGCTGAAATACCACAGGAATTACGGGATATTGTTTCTGAGCAAATAGCCGGTAAGTTTGTCCATAATGTGATACTGAATTATCCACCCGTTTTAGCTGATTTATTGAAGAAAGTTGGATTAAGCAAAAAAGCGGCAAAACTTTTTGATAATGATTTTTTTGAAAAATTACTAGAATCAAGAGGGCCGGAACATTATATACCAATTATTGAAATGTTATCCCAGGAAGCGGGTAGATATACGTCGTTTCATAAAAGCTTTCGAAAGGCCTGGAAGAAGAAGGAGGTTTATCCAGCCCCGGCAATCAAATATTTGATTTTTTTAAGCAATTTAGAACCATCTTTAGCGATTATAAAGGACCTTAAATATAATATAATTTATAATAAAAAAATGGTTTCTGATTTTGCCCAAGCTGTATTGGCAGGATTTGAAGGAAAGATTAGACAGCGTCGGCCGAAAAGTCTCAGGGAAAGAGTATCTAAGTTTATTATGCTTGAGAGTATTGGTTTTCAAGACAGCCAAAAGGCGCTGGAAACGCTTATCAAGGATATAAAAATTCCTGAAAATAAGTTACGATTTCTTGCTTTTTACGGATTAAGAAAATTAGGAATAGTTAATGATGATCTCAGGGAATTAATGCGTGAACAGGCTGAGAATAAAGATCAGGTCTATTATAATTTTTTTCAGGCTCTGGTTGTTAGAGACTTGGATTTTGATGAAGAGTTTAAAATGGAAATCATTAAAAAACTTAATGAAGGTTCAATAGAGTATATTTACAATAGGGAGCGAATGCTGGAAATAATTGCGAATAATGCTTTTACTGATAAAGGTTTACGTCAAAGTATTCTTGATAGGATTATCTTTCATAAAGCAAATGTTTTTTATAACGCAAATGTTTTTTTTGAAACCCGCGCTTTGCTAAGCGGACTGATAGCTGAAGAGCAGGAGACAATAAGTCTGATAGCCAGTGCTATTTAGCCTAAATATTTCCCTCTAGAGGGGGCAGGCATGTTGCGAAATTACCCATTTGATTTCAATGGGGGAGGCGTGCGTAGATGAACGCCGTACAAGCGAGTGAGCAAGTAACGCAGTAGATGCGTGTTTTGCAACAGTCTCATAATTTATCTCTGTGACTTTAGGAATTCAAAAATACGGGTTAAAAATCTACCGGTCAGCTTTTCGATCTAAATATAAATGAACTGAATATAATGGCTTTGTTGCAAAACGACAAAGCTAAACGGATGATTACTAATATTTAACAAATGTTTATAAATAGCTTATCGGTAATTTGTGTTAAATTTGTATTTTAAATACTATAAGGATAAAATGAACATAAAAAACAAGCTATTCTATAAAATTACAGTTTTAATCTTGACCTATGCGTTTTTGCAGAGTAATTCCTGTGTTGTAGCCTCTGAGGCTCTAATAGGTATTAGGAATAAGTCTGGTTATTCTAATAAGACCATAGCCAGTTCTAAGCTTGCTCCTTCGGTAGTTATTAACCAATTGCGTTTAAAAGAACTACTTCAAAACCTGAAAGTTCCCTTATTAATTAATCAGACTAATTTTGAATTTGTCAGGACAAATCTTGAAAAAGATAATGTTTCGCCTGTAGAAGATATAAAAGTGCTGATATTAGATATGGATGATACTCTATATACAAATAATGCGCTTAAGCAGGAAATATTAAAGCAATGGCATGATTTTATGACTCTCAAATTGAAAGAAAAACTAGGGATATCTAAGGCACAAGCTGTTGCTTTGCTTGAAAAAGAAAAGCAGAAGATAACTGCTGAATTTCAAAAAGCACATTTGCGCAAGCCTACATATACTGAAATAAGCGATCGCATAGCAGTTGATTATCGGGTTAGTGTTAAGGACTGGGTGAAATTTAAAGATACGCATATTAACCCGGAGAAATATTTATCTAAGAATCTTCAATTGATAAATATGTTGGAGTATCTTGCCGGTAAATACACTCTTGCCTTGGTATCAAATAACACAAGTTCTCAGACAAAGCAGACCCTTATTGCGCTGGGTATTAAGGATTATAAGAAATATTTTAAAATTTTAAAAACAAGCTCGCGTAAGCCAAGTACTCTCGTTTTTAAATATGTGGCGCGGCAATTAGCTGTATTGTCTGAGCAATGTATTTCAATAGGAGACAGCTATGATAAAGACATAAAGCCTGCATTAAGTCTGGGAATGCATGGTATTCATGTTTCCTCATATAAAGAGTTTATTGAGATAGCGGCTGCGGTTTTTGTAAAGGAATTAGTTGCAACGGATGCTGAAGGGTTATCCTCTTTTGCCGTAAGGGGATTAGATTTGCAAAGCTTTCAGCTTCACCTTGAAACCTCAATTTGAATATCTAAACAATCTTAAAACATCTTTTCATGAATTTTTAATTTTTCTGTAGCAATTCTTTTTAGTGTATTATAATATTTTCTATATGGAAAAAGTAATTACCGTAACAGTAAAATTAAAAGATGCTCTCAATGATTGGTCATTGGATAGTTTAAGCGAAGAACTCAAATTGCTTACGCGGACAGTTAATGGGGAGATTGTCGGAGAAATAAAATGCAATAGGCATTATCCAACGCCTTCTTTGTATTTGGGAACCGGCAAGATTGAAGAACTGTCAGTTCTTGCTAAGCAGGTTAAAGCACAGACAGTAGTCTTTAATAATGATCTTAGTCCTATACAGCAAAAGAATATTGAAGATGCCATCGGATGCAAGACAATTGACCGTACCCAGTTGATTTTAGATATATTTGCCAGGCATGCAAAAACACAAGAGGGGAAAATTCAGGTTGAGCTTGCCCAATTGCAGTATCTTTTGCCAAGGCTCATGGGCAAAGGCATCGCGCTTTCCCGCTTAGGCGGCGGTATAGGAACACGGGGGCCGGGAGAGCAGAAGCTTGAGATTGATAGGCGAAGGATTAGAAAGCGTATTGATTCACTTAAAAAAGATATTAAGGCGCTTGAAATCAGGCGGTTGCATTTGCGAAAGCGGCGCACTGAAAATGCTCTTTCTACTATTGCTCTTGTCGGTTATACTAATGCCGGAAAATCTACCTTGCTTAATGCTCTTAGCAGTGCTCATGTAAAAGCAAAGAACGAAATGTTCTCGACCCTTGATCCTTTAACAAAGAGAGTTACTCTTCCTACTAATAATCTAAAAGTTCTAATCTCTGACACTGTGGGATTTTTGAACAAGCTTCCGCATCATCTGATTGATGCGTTTAAGGCGACGCTTGAAGAGATACGGCAGGCAGATATGCTGATTGTTGTGCTTGATGTATCAAGTGAGCTAATAGTGCAGCACCATGATGCTATCTGGCAGGTTTTAATTGAGCTGGAAGCTCAGGATAAGCCGATAATATACGCGCTTAACAAGATCGATAATTTCGAGGAAGGTGATGATCAAGCAGAAGGCAATAGAATAATCGAGCGCTTCAAAAGAAATTTCAGCAATAGTGCGGCTATCTCTGCTAAATGTAAGAAGAATATTCCTCAACTCATAGAAACTGTTGAGCAAAATCTTATCAATACGGCTACCTTAGTAAAAGTATTTCTGAAATACGATAAAATTAGCCTGATTAATACCCTCCACGAACAGGGCAAGGTAATGCAGTGTGAGTACCGTAGTGATGGTGTTTACATCGAAGCAAAGCTGCCTGTTTTAATTGCAAAAAAGGTCTTGACAAAAATTTAAGTCTCATGATAGTATATTAGCACTCTTTAACCTAGAGTGCTAATGCGGAGTAAAAATGAGATTAGATGTCGAGCAAAGAAGAGAAAAAATCCTTAGAATTATAATCAATAATTATATTACTAGCGGAGCCCCTGTAAGTTCTCGCTCAATATGCAAGAAATACAAGATCGGTTTATGTCCTGCTTCAGTTAGGAATATAATGGCCGAACTAGAAGATCGTCATCTGATAACTCATTTGCATACGTCCGCGGGAAGAATTCCTACAGATAAAGGGTATCGTTATTATGTTGATAGACTTGTGCAGAGTGCAGGGCTTACGCCGGAAGAGCAGGCAAACATAAGCAAAGAATATCTGGTAAAACAGCTGGTTTTTGAGGAAGTAGTGAGAAAAACTTCAAGAGTACTTTCTGATTTTACAAATTACGCGGGAGTTGTTTCTCAGCCGGAAATAAAAAAAACATGTTTTAAGCGCATACAATTTACACTGCTCAATCAGAAAAAAGTTTGCGTGACGCTTATTACCAATACAGGGATTACTAGAACTTCAGTTGTTAATTTTGAGCTGAAGATCGACCAGGAGAAAATAAAAAAGATACAGAATTTCATGAATGCGAATCTTGAAAATGTTCCATTGATAAATGTTAAAACAAAACTGCGTAAGATGATGATTCAGGAAAGGAATGCGTTTTTTCATGTTTTGAAGCAGTCTATGGAGATGATTGATTCAAGCGCTATTATTGATGAGAAAATGCATTTTTATTTGGAGGGGTTAAGTAATTTTGTAAATTTATCGGAATTTGATAATTCTGATATGGTGCGTTCTTTAATTAAGCTTTTGGATGAAAAAATTACATTGACTTCACTTGTACGTGAGGTTATGCAGAATAAGAGTGGAAATAGGAAAATAAGGGTTTTTATTGGCAAAGAGAATCCGCATAATTTTATGAATAATTGCACGATTGTTCTAGGGACTTATGAAATTGACAATCAAATAATAGGCGGTCTCGGCATTATCGGCCCCAAACGTATGGATTACGGTAAGGCGATAGCAACAGTAGAGTATGTCTCTGGAATGCTTAGTGAGGCTTTAAACCAGTTTGTTATTTAAGGTGGGTAATTTATGAATAAAGAAGTGGAGCATAAAAAAGAAGAGAAGAAACCTAAGGAAAAGATGGTCAAGATAACGGAAGTTGAATATATGTCGCTTTTGGAAAAAGAAAAAGAGGTTATGGACAAAATGCTGCTTGCTCAGGCAGACATTGAAAACACCAGAAAGCGTATGGAGAGAGATAAAATGTTATTTCTTAGATTCTCCAATGAGCAGATTATAAGTGAGCTTATTCCTTTTGTAGATGATTTTAAACGTGCTTTTGCGGCCGCTGATCAGACAAAAGAGTTTGAAGTTTTACACAAAGGTGTGGAAATGATCTTAAAGCGATTGCTTGATCTCTTGAAAAACAAAGGAGTAACCGAGATAGAATCACAGGGTAAACCCTTTGATCCTGCTTTCCACGAGGCGCTTATGCAGGTAGAGTCTGATGAGCATCTGGAGAATACAGTAATTGAAGAACTTGAAAAAGGATATTTTTTAAATGAGAGAGTGCTTAGAACGGCCAAGGTAAAAGTAGCAAAGGCAAAAGAGGAGTTAATAAAGGAAGAAGCAGTAGAAGTAGAACAAGAAAACAATATAGAACAGGACAGTGAAACAGAATAATTTAAGGGGAGGATTTAAAAATGGCAAAAGTAATCGGAATTGACTTAGGTACTTCAAACTCAGCTGCAGCTTTCTTAGAGGGCGGCAGGCCGTCAATAATACCATCGGCTGAGGGGACTACAGTAGGAGGAGGAAAGGCTTTTCCTTCATATGTCGCATTTACAAAAGATGGACAGCGTTTAGTAGGTGAGCCAGCACGCCGTCAGGCAGCGATCAATGCAGAGGGTACAATACAGGCAGCAAAAAGAAAAATGGGTTCTGATCATAAATTTGAGGCATACGGCAATAAATATACACCGCAGCAGATATCCGCGTTCATCTTGCAAAAGGTAAAAGAAGATGCTGAAGCTTACTTGGGTGATAAAGTAGACGGTGTTGTTATTACATGTCCAGCTTATTTTGATGATAATCAGAGAACAGCAACAAAAGACGCGGGAGCTATCGCGGGTCTTAATGTTTTGAGAATTATCAATGAGCCGACAGCGGCATGTCTTGCTTATGGTCTCGATAAATCAGGCAAAGAACAGAAGATCATGGTTTTTGATTTAGGAGGCGGTACGCTTGATGTAACTATTATGGAAATGGCTGATGGTGTTTTTGAAGTAAAATCTACTCATGGCGATACGCACCTTGGCGGTACGGATATGGATAACGCGCTTATTGATTATATTGCTGATGAATTTAAAAGAGAGCAGGGAATTGATTTGCGTAAAGATAAGATGGCTTTGCAGCGTTTGAGAGAGGGCGCGGAAAAGGCGAAGATTGAACTATCTAGCGCGTTAAACACAGACGTGAATCTGCCTTTTATTACAGCAGACGCAAGCGGGCCTAAACATTTAACCCTTTCAATAAGCAGGGCAAAGCTTGAAGATTTGATAAACCCTATTGTTGAACGATGCCGTGAGCCGATAGCAAAGGCGATTCAGGATGCAAAATTAGCGCCAAGCGGTATCGATCGTATTATAATGGTTGGTGGTCCGACCCGTATGCCTATCATTCAGAAATTTGTGGAAGATTATGCGGGTAAGAAAATAGAGGGCGGTGTTGATCCGATGGAATGCGTAGCTATGGGAGCAGCGATCCAGGCTGGAATCATTAGAGGGGATGTAAAAGACGTATTATTGCTTGATGTAACGCCTCTTTCTTTAGGGATAGAGACTCTTGGCAGCGTATGTACAAAGCTGATTGAGCGTAATACAACTGTACCTACGAAAAAGAGCCAGGTATTTTCAACTGCCGCGGATAATCAGACGGAGGTTACGATCAGAGTATTGCAGGGAGAAAGACAGATGGCCGGTGATAATGTTGAGCTGGGGAGATTCAATCTTGTTGGTATCCCTTCTGCGGCTCGCGGTATTCCTCAGATAGAAGTGACTTTTGATATTGATGCTAACGGGCTTGTGCATGTATCAGCAAAAGACTTGGGAACAGGCAAGGAACAAAGAATTACAATCACTGCGCCGACAAAACTATCTGAAGAGGAAATTAAC
>JAGLQQ010000051.1 GCA_023136735.1 Candidatus Omnitrophota bacterium
CTCATCCTTACCAAGGATGTGCTCTGCCGACTGAGCTACAGCAGCGCTTTTTAGGCGCCAACTATAATTAAATAAATATAAAGAATTATTGTACGTAAAGTTTAAAATATACCATAAAAAAAATTCTTGTCAAGTAATTTTTTTATTTTTTTAAACCAAGGATGGGAATGTTTCCAGAAGTTTCAATCTCTTTAACTGCTAAATCTTTACTGTCCCAGTTTTTTCTGAATTGTTTCTAGTAAATTTTCCTTGTCTACTGGTTTTACCAGATAGTCTCTCATTCCTTCTATTGCAAAGAGTTCCTTCATGCCTTCCTGTGCAGAAGAGACGATAATTGGTATGTTTTTTGCCTGCTCATCGTAGCGGATCTGCTTAGCAATCGTAAAGCCGTCTACGCCAGGCATTATTATATCAAGCAAAATCAAATCCGGCATGATCTTCTTTATACTCTCAAGAGCCTTAAAACCATCACTGACATGAAACACCTCATATCCTTTTGTTTCTAAGAACTCCTTGATCTCCGAGACTGACCTTAGATCATCATCTACAATAACAAGCTTCTTTTTTGCGTCCAATTTTGCTCCTTATTTATTACTCTTACAATACAGAGAGTGTAATTTTAACAAAAATCACTTTTTAAGTCAATTTTTTCTTTTTTACTTCAATCGGTCTATTTTGCTGGTAAAGGTCCACTCCAGAAAAAAACTTTTTCATTAACTTGTATGTTGTTTCCCTCCATCCATCCTGCATTTACCTCCAAAGCATACTTGGCGGCTTTTACCGGCTTATAACGCAAGCGCGTATCAAGCGGGATCATCTGCTGTATGTCTACTATTCTATGATTACTGTCAATAAACGCAATGTCCAGCGGGAGATAAGTATCTTTCATCCAGAAAGAATGGAAGGCTTCTTCTTTAAAAACAAAAAGCATTCCCCGGTTTTTCTTAAGAAGCGTCCTATTCTGCAGGCCCTGCTGTCTTTGCTCTTGAGTCTTTGCTATTTCAACCAGTAAGAGTTTCGAGCGAACAGACAAAATCCGCAAGGGCATTGCCATCCACAACAAGACAACTGCTAATGCAACCGCAAAGACGACTAAAATAATATTTTTTTTGTTTAACATCTTCAGCATTAAAACATTTTTATTGCGCTTTTAATACGCTTTGCATTTTTTTTAAAAAATCTTCCGGAGGCAAATACCCTGGGATAATATCGATTTTTTCAGCCTTTGATGTCAAAAACGCGGTTGTCGGCAATCCCCTAACCTTATAATTTTCCGCTACATCAGGCTGTTCTTGCGTATCAATTTTAACGCAAATGAATTGCTTTGCCTTCTCAGCAACCTGCATATTCGCATAAACATCAGAATCCATACGCCTGCACCAACTGCACCAATCCGCATAAAAATCAATAAGAATGGGTTTTCCTTGCTCCAAAGCCAGCTCCTTAGCAGCCGGCAAATCAGTAACCCAGTCAATACTGCCTTTCGGCCCAGTGTCAACTGCCTGAGTACAACCCAGCATTAAAAATAACCCTATTAAAAGTACTATTTTTTTCATCGCTCCTGCTTTCTATAATATTCTATTATAAATAAATATCCAATAAGTCAAAAAATACGTTAATTCTATAAAGAAGCAATAAATTTTTTTATGCTTGATCTTTGGGATAACATAAGCACTAATAAGCAAAAATCCGGCGAGAAAAGTAACCGACGCGATTATAGATTTTAAAAGTATATTAATCATTGTTTTATTTTAACTCTTAGCTTAATCAGTGTCAAGGAATAGGCAAAAACACCTTGTCAAATCTTTATCTTCCTTTTTCCATAAATTCCGCAGGGGAACTTTTTTTATCTTTCCTATAGGCATTGCATCCTCCTCGTACAAAATAGATTGTTTTCTGATATATCCTTGATAAATAGTATACTCTGCTATAAAATAATGATTGCAATCGAGTAGGAGGAAAGCTCACACCCTCCCGTCCTCTCACACCACCGTACGTACGGTTCGTATACGGCGGTTCCCAAATAACTCTGAATTAGCTTTAGTGAGGCTGTTGCGAAACTACCATTTTTTATCCCAAACTGATAAAAATAGCCTCTTAATTCCAACAAGCCAATAAACTGCTTATATTTTTCCTCTTTTGCTGTCTTAACCAGCCGCTATTTTAGACAGACTTCACCCTTTGTGGGCATTACGCCCCTGCGAATAGTGGTGAAGCTTCTATTACTAATAACCTTTTTACGTTATGTACTATCGCTTCTAAAAATACCTGCATCTGAACTTTAGCTGTTCCTCTATATCTTGTCCTTCTATCGGCTTTAGAAAATACATTCTCAAATGGAGCTCGTACCTTTGACAGCCATTTGTCTTTATCCTTATTTTTAAGCCGCATATTATTTTTCATTATCGCTCCGCTATGACAATTTTTGTTTCGCATTACCATCTGTGCTGTTGATAAACAATACGACTTATCTCCAAATATCATTCCGCTATCCAGACATATATATTTTAATCCCGCTTGGTCTGTTATGTTTGCCGGCGTTACGGCTACCTTTGTTATCAGCCCTGAGACCATATCAACACTGGCATGTTTTTTATACCCATACCAGAATTTGTTTTTTCCTTTACATCCAAATCGCGCGTCTTTGTCAGCGCTGTATTTTTCTACATTCGCGTTATTTAACGCTTCTTCGCCTTCTTTGATTGCCTTGTCTCTTTCTGCCCAAGTTGTCTCTTTAGTTTTAATCGCGCTCGCGTCTACAAATGTAAATACTTTTCGCACAATTCCTTTGCTTTCTGCTTTCCGTCGTATTTCATCGAATATCTTACCAACCCTTTTTATTCCTAAATATGTTCTTATCCGACTAGAGTAACTATGATCTGGTGTTGAGGCACCTATCTTAAATCCGCAAAACCAACGAAATGCCATATCATACCTTAATCGTTCTTCCATTTGTCTGTCCGATAAATCATGATAAAATTGTAAAAATAAACATCAGATGCCGATTTCTACTCCATAACCTTTTCGTCCGGTTTCCTTGGCTAAATCATGATAATCGTGCGATATCTTTCTGAATGATACTATCTTTTCTATTTGCTTTAATACATGATCGTCTTTTACGATCTCTTCTAAATCGTAATGCATTATTGTCATTTGTCCAGCCTCCTTTTTTTCTATCCTCATAATATACTATTATACCAAATGACCCCTTTTCAAAAACTCTATCAGCAGCTCGCTATCGAATTTTTTCGCTCAAGCATACATCCCCCCTCTTAAAACTTTTTTTCTTCCGCCTCTAATGGCTTTCTTGCAGTAATTTTGCCTCTCTTTTTATCCTCCTTAAGTAAACTGCAAAATTAGCTCTTGACAAGGAGTTTTGCACCACGCCCAACTAGCAAGTGCCCCTGCTGGGCGCACTAAAAATAAGGGGTTTTGATTTCTCAAAACCCCTTATTGCACAATGCTTTACTGATTTAAGCTATCTTTTATCTTGTGAGGCCTTTTGAACCCCATACATTCTGAGCAGATCATTGACATTAGTTGTCTTTAAGTCCATGCCGCTGGTTTCTGAAAACGGCAGTAAATAAATCGGTTTTCCTATAAGCGCCTCAGCCAATTTCAGCTTAACCATGGTAATACCACCTGAATTATTCAATGCCTCAACTGTCTTCTCAATACCCTTGGCATCAGCAATGCCTTCAACCTCAATCGCCTGAGCAATGCGGCTCTGCTGTTCGTAATATGCATCTGCTTTAATCTTTTCTTTTTCAAATTCACCATCTACAGCAGCGACCATCTGGTTCACTTCTCCCTGTGACAGCTGAAGCTTTTGTTTATATTCCTCATATGTTGCATTTACCTCAGACTTAAAGCGCTCTGCCATCTGATCAGCTACTTTCTTCTCCTCTATTGCCCTTTGATAAGCCGGATTGAACCGATAGTCTTTAGAAAGCACGTTTTCTACAATTACTCCGTACGGATTAAGCTGTTTATTAAGCAAAGCAATAGCCTTGTCCGCTTTTTCTGTACGCTTAGTAGCAACATAGAAATCTTCTGTCTTTAATTCCCCGAAAAGATCTCGCGTAATATTTCGCGCTAGCGGCCGTACAATTTTTTCTTCAAGATCCAGGTTATCTTTGGCCACATACTCTAAAACATATGGCGCTTTATCCGGGATAATACGATAGGCAATGATAACATCAAGGCTGATATCATTTCCATCTATAGTCTTAAACAATACGTCGTCCGGTCCAATATGTGCTCCCTGACCTTGTTTGATAGTCATCTCCATATTCCTAAGCTTTGTATCAAAGACATGCCAATCATTGATAACCGGGGGAAAGAAAAATGTTGTACCCGGCGCGTAAATTTCCTGCATTACTCCTTTTTTTACAAACGGAGACCATTTAATTGTCCGCACGCCAACCTCTGTTGACTCCGTTGAATGCGGCATGCATCCAGTTACACTTACCGCTATATATACTAAAAGGAGGCAAAAAGTAAATTTTATCATTTTTATTTTATTTTTCATTACTGCTGACCTCCTTTCACACCAAAAAGTTCCAAGTTTTTGTCTAGGTCCAGCGGGTTAAAGCCGTTTGGTCCGCTGGAAGAAAGCATAATAACATTAAGCCCTTTTAACACCTCCGCCATTTTTAAACCAACCAGTTTATCCGAACCTTTTTGCTGATAAGCATTATTTATAAGCTCTTTCTTTTTTGCCTCGGCAAGTTTTATCTTAAGATCTGCCTCAGCATGCTTGGTTCTCACATAAAGATCCTTCTCTGAATTTTTCTTGACCACATATGCTTTTCCCTCTTCCAACCGGATCTTCATATTGGCCTCTCCTTCTTCGCGAACCTTTTTAACCAGTGATTCTTCTCCTGTTGCCTTGGCCTTAGACCGGTTGGTGAAAACCAGCTGATCTTTAAGTTTCTTCTCTTCTATATTTCTCTGCAGCTCATCGCTGTATTTGAAATAGCGGATAAGCACATGGTCTACTATTATTCCCTTAGGTTCCAACTCTCGATTGAGCAGCTCCTTTGATTGCTGTGCTCTAGCTACACGCAAAGGGCTGTTAAAAAATTCCTCTGTAGTCATCTCACCTAGAGTTTCCTTGAGCTTTGGCTCAACTTTGGGGATTATCCCGTTGGTCTGATACAGCAATCCAGGGCCGACAGTTGTAATTACTTTATAAGGATCAGCAATATGATAGATTACGCTTACATCTACGTCTACAAAAAATCCGTCTGAAGTTTGGATATGCGCTGCTTTTTGATATCCTCCTTTTTGCTTCCTTTGCCCATAATATTGTTCAGGCGTCCGCGACCGACCTAGATTAAACTGGATATTTTTTGCCTTGCTTTCAAGATAATCGTTTAATTCAAACACCTGTAGGTCCTTTGGAAACCTATGCATACGATGTATGCCAAAAGGAGCAATAACATGAAAGCCGGTATTATAAACCTTTTCTCTGACACCAGGATTGATCCCGATATTGATCTGCTTAATCGCAAATTCATTCGGCTTGACATAAAAAATACAATTGCCGAAAAATACCGCAAAAACAAACACAAGCACAAATGTTCTAAGCAGCCACTTGAACATTTTTTCTACGTTTGCCGTTTTCATCCTGTTCATTATTTTAGCAAACTCTTCTTTTTCGTTCATTCAAACAACACCCCCTCCAATTAGCTCTAAGCTATACGTGATTAAAATAACTCTTCCTCGATATTTAGAGTGTGAATAACTATTTTTGCGGATTTAAATGCTGGTTTTATCATGGATGCAT
>JAGLQQ010000052.1 GCA_023136735.1 Candidatus Omnitrophota bacterium
ATCCCTTTTTGTCACAACTCCAACCACTGCTCCATCTTCCAGAACCACAAGATAGTAATTCTTATTTTCACTCATAATCGTAGCTATTTCCTCGGTTGTGGTCTGCGGTGTTATTGTCGGCGTCTCTGCCTGCATTATATCTTGGAGCTTTGTGCCGGCAATTTTTTTAAGCTCTTCTTCTGTCTGTGCCACCCCCAAAGGCACAATATTGGCAAATAAATTCAAAAAAGTCGGCAGATTAATTTTTTTATCCTGAAATATCAGGTCTTCTTCTGTGACAATACCTAAAAAATTGCCGTTTTCATCTATCACCGGGGCACCGCTAATATTTTCCTTTATTAGCAAAGAAGCAAATTCACGGATTGCTAACTGTGGTAATACTGATTTGACACTTTTAGTCATGATATCTTTGGCAAGCATTTATCCTCCTTTGATGAGCATACCAGCATTACTACAAGGCCTATATACTCCGGGATTTTATGATGAGTGAATTCAACACCAACCTAGCTTCCCTGCTAATCGCTAAGCTGTATTGTCCTTTAGTGTAAACTAAAGGAAGTCGCCTTGTCAACTTGATTCTTTCATGGTAAGGTATTATGGTAAGGTATTAGCAGGAAAAGAGAATATATTATGAAAGAACGACTAAACAAAATCATCTCAAAAAGCGGTGTTTGTTCGCGCCGTAAAGCTGATGAGCTAATCTCATCCGGCAAAGTAAAGCTCAATGGCATTATTGTAACTGCCTTAGGCACACAGGCAGATATCCAAAAAGACACTATTCTGGTAAACAATCACCCTCTTAAAAAAGAGGATGATACTTATATTATATTTCATAAGCCTAAAGGGTGTATAAGCACCGCTAAAGACAGGTTTGCCGAAAAAACCATATTTGATGTGCTGCCAAAATTTCCCGTTAGGCTTTTCCCTGTTGGACGCTTAGACAAAAACACCGAAGGGCTTCTGATTTTGACCAATGACGGTGACCTGACACAAAAAATTCTGCATCCAAAGTATGAGATAAAAAGAATATACGAAGTCCGCGTAAAAGATAACCTGCCAAAAAAAATAGTTGAGCAGATTGAAAAAGGAGGCATTAAGATCGAAGACTACAGGACTTCTGCCTGCGAAATCAAGGTTCTAAGCCGCACTGCATTAAAAACACAGCTGACGCTTACCTTGCATGAGGGAAAAAAACGGGAGATAAGAAAGATATTTGAAACTGTTGGCCATCCAGTTATTCATTTAAAAAGGATCCAATTCGGCAAGCTAAAATTAGGCACCCTGCCTAGCGGGAAATGGAAATATATAAAAATCGAACAGATAATATAATTTCTAGAAAATATTTTTTATATTTCTTATTGGTTTTGAATTTGGCCTGTCTTATAAAGTGATAATTTTACAAAAAACGGTCCGATAATTTCATATATTATTGTGGTTGCAGCAACCGCCGTAAATATCATGCTTCCCAGCTCAGGAAAAACACTTTTAGATATTAACGCCATACCAAGAGCCACACCAGCCTGCGGCATCTGCGCAATACCCATATAGGTTTTTACTTCGTGTCCGGCATGAGAAAAAACTGCTCCGAAATAAGTACCGATGCATTTTCCCACAACACGTGCAATCAGATAAACTACGCCGATCAATCCTATATGCTTGAGCATTTCTATTTCAAGATTAGCTCCGGCAAGGACAAAAAATATAAGATATATCGGCCAATCAATAGTTTGCAGCACGTCAAAAAACCGAAAACTCTCTTTATGGATATTTACAATAACCGCTGATAAAATCATGCAGGAAAGCAAAACAGAAAGATGGAAATGCAAAGCAAGCCCGGCGGTTAAAAAAATTGTCCCAATCGTATAAATTAACAAATCCCTTTTATTTCGGATATGATAAGCAAATGTGCAAAACATCCATCCTATAATGCCGCCCATAACTAATGACAATCCTATTTGAAGCAAAGAACCAATGATCACCTGTGCCATGCTTGCCGCCTGGTTAAAATGAATTTTCCTGGCAAAAGCAAGGCACACAGAAAACACAATCAATCCCCATGCATCATCAATAGCAACAACCCCCATGAGAATATCAGTAAATTTTCCTTTAGCCTTATATTGTCTGATGACCATTATCAAAGCCGCCGGAGCAGTCGCTGTACTAATAGCGCCAAAAATAAGGGCTACATATAAAGGTAATCCAATCATGCGCATACCCACAACCACAAACACCCATGCCCCAAACGCGGCTAAAACAGAAATCCAGATAACTTGCTTGCCGATTTGCTTAAAAATACTAAAAGAAAAATTCTGACCGATACTAAAAGCAATAATGCTTAAGGCAAAATTAGAAATAATCCCGGAAGCGTTAAGAACACTCATTGGAACAAATCTGGCAGCATATGGACCAATAAATATCCCTAAAACAAGATAAGCTGTTATAGCGGGAGTTTTTATTTTCTCAGCAATCTTTCCGGATAAAACCCCGAATAATAAAATCAAACTTATTCCAAGAATGAAATTCATTTACACAAGTCCTTTTTCTTTAAAAATTTTCATTACTACATCAAAAACACTGATTATCCCCACAAGCTTTTTATCTTTATCTACTACAGGAATAGCCTCTCTATTGTGCAGCTGCATCAGGTCATAGGCTTTCTTTATATCCTCATCCTGCTCGACCTTAACCATCTTAGTATCCATAATATCCGCAACGATTACCAGCAACCCCATGCCCTCTTCTATATCAACATCAAAGATATTTGTCGGTTCCCTGCTGATCATCGAAAGCGGATTGCGCATAAGCAGATCATGATGATGCGGCTTAAATATTTCAAAAAATGACTGGATATGAACTATCCCCAGCAAAATATTATCATCATCTACTACCGGCACCACAGGGAAACTGTGAAAACTACTAAACAAGTCAAGCAATTGCGACAGAGTCGTCCCCCTGGTAACTGAAATTAGATTGGTCTGCATATTATTTTTAACCTGCATATCAGATATCCCCCAAACAATAAGTGATTTATTAATTCTAATGGATCTGTTTTGTCTTATGTAATGCCATCTTCACAAAAAATGGGCCGATAATTTCATAAATAACCGTTGTTGCGGCAACTGTAGTAAAAATAACTCCGCCGGCTTGAGGAAACTGCTCTTTGGCAATTAAAGCCATACCTAGGGCAACTCCAGCCTGGGGAAACAGTCCAAAGCATAGATATTTTTTTATGTCATTATCAGAGCCGGCAATAACAGCGCCCAGGTAAGTACCTATAGCTTTTCCCACCACGCGAAAAACCAGATAAACCAAGCCAATAACTCCTATTTGCATCAGAAGATTTATTTCCAAGCTGGCTCCGGCTAAAACAAAAAACACAAGATATATAGGCCAGTCAACATGCCCTAATACATCAAAGAACTTGAAGCTTTCATTGTTCATGTTTACAACAACCGCAGCCAAAAACATGCAGCTTAGGAGCACAGAAGCATGGAAATGCAATGCAAGGCCGGTTGTCACAAAGATAACTCCCAAAGTACATATCAAGAGCTCAGTTTGATTTTTAAGCACTCTGCCCACACGGCTTAACATGAATCCTAAAACTCCTCCCAAAAGAAATGACTTGGCTATTTCCAATAATGCGCCAAAAACAACATTTACCATACTTGTTGAAAGATGCGCGTACATTGCCTTGGCTACAGCCAGCGATATAGAAAAAATAATCAACCCCCATGCATCATCCAATGCAACAACCCCCATAAGCACATCAACAAATTTACCTCGAGCCTTATATTCTCTAACAACCATAATAATTGCCGCAGGAGCACTGGCAGCAGCAATAGCCCCGAAAATAAGCGCCATATATCCAGGCACCTTAAAGCAAAGCAAGGCAACAACTGTAATCAGCCAAGCACCCACAGCCTCTAAAATCGAGATCCAGAGCACCTGTTTACCTACATTACGAAAAGTCGCTCTGGAAAAATTCTGGCCAATACTGAACGCTATCAAGCTTAAAGCAATATGAGATATTGTCCCTGATATTTTTATAATATTCATTGGCAGAATATTCAATACATACGGGCCTATCAGTATACCTAAAATAAGATATGCGGTGATTGCCGGAGTCTTTACTTTCTCAGCAATCTTTCCGGACATCAGGCCAAAAATAAGAATTACGCCAAGCCCTAATATAAAATTCATTTAAATGAGTCCTTTTTCTTTAAAAATTTTCA
>JAGLQQ010000053.1 GCA_023136735.1 Candidatus Omnitrophota bacterium
CTGCACATTTTGCAACAGTGCCAAAAAGTCCACGCATTTTTACTTAAAAATCTTTTTTGAAATTCCATTTTTAATCCTAGCGGCTTTCCCGTTAACCTTAAAACTGCCGGGAACAGCTATTTTGTTATCATAATCGGCTAGAAACAGCCGATTTTGCCTGTTAATTTCATAGCGATATTCAGACATAAACCCTCTTTTTGGTTACTCAGACATTAAAGCGAATATCCAACATATCTCCGCTTCTGATAACATAATCTTTATCCACCAATTGGACAAACCCCTGTGTCTTTGCCTCCGCCATATTATGCACTGTAACAAAATCCTTAAAATTAACGATTTCCGCTTTTATAAATCCTCGGGCTAAATCTGAATGTATCTTACCGGCACAAGTCACTGCATCAGAACCTTTCTTAACCGGCCAGGATCGGACTTCTTGTTTACCGGCTGTATAAAAAAACATCATTCCGGATTTATCAAAAGCTTTAGCGATCAAGTCGTTAACTTCAAGGTCTCTGTTAATAATAAGCGTGGGGGTTAAGCTCAATGGCGCGAGTTCTTTGATTTTTATATATTCTTCCGGGGTAAAGTCAATATCGCAAGCAGGGATTTCATTTTCCAAATTCTGCTGGCATTTATTTAAAGCCGCTTTTTCTGCATCATCGCTTGAGTTCGCTATGCGATTATCAACTTTTTCCATGTCTAGGATCAAAAAATCCAGGATTTTGTCTTTTTCTACAACAATACAATCAGCATTAATAAAGTCCTCTTTTACAAATGCAGCAAAAAAAGGCGATACTTTTTTGGGCGCAAATTTTTCTGTTAACTTGATAAGAATATCGTCATTGTATTTAGTTTTTCCTTCCGGCAAATCTACTCCTAAAAAACTTATTTTCATTTAATTAACTCTCTTTCTTTTTTCTCCATAAAAAAACTTTATCTTTTGGCTTTACGATGAACGGAAGCTTAATCCCCGCAAGCTCGCCTTTATTCACAGTATCAACAAACGCATGCTCTTGCTGTACCTCACAGACTTTCATAAAACTAGCAGGAGTATTTTTCCCAATAAACAAAAGCTCTTGCCCCTTACACAGCAACTTATTTTGCACCCTGATTTCCGCAACACTGATTTTCCTAAAAAACTTCACTACTTCACCTAAAAACACCTTTTCATGTGTATTATCAAGACCTCTACTAATTGCTTTCTCAGGCCTGCCAAAATAAAAACCCTTAGAAAATCCGCGATTAAAAACTCTTGATAGCTCCTCTTTTAGCTTCTTTTTAAGCGTCGCAGTAAGTTTACCAGTAAAATACGCGTCTATCGCCCTTCTATAGACACTAGTGACTACTTTAACATATTCTGGAGCACGACGTCTTCCCTCTATCTTAAAACAATCAACACCTAAATCTATAAGCTTATCTATAAAATCAATGCTGCATAGATCTTTCGCGCTTAGAGCATAATCTGTACCTAAAATATACTCACTTTCATTTTCAACATCCTGAATTTTAAATTCTCTTCGACAATACTGCAAACACTCACCTCTATTAGCAGACTTTGAAGCTGTATAACTTGAAAGAAAACACCGGCCAGAAATACTTATACACATCGCTCCGTGTATAAAAGCCTCGACTTTGCATTTAATATTTTTAGCTTTATTCTTGCTAATAATTTTTTTAATATCAGCAATTGTACACTCCCGAGCAAGTACTATTGTCTTTGCCCCCATCTTAGCAAAGCTCTCAAACGCGCCGCTATTTGAAACACTCGCCTGAGTAGATATGTGAATTGGGAGTTTTAGTTTTTTTGCAATGCTCATAACCGCCATATCCCACAAGATCACACCATCAACTTTAGCCTGCTTGGCTTTTATAAGTATTGCTTCTGCTTTTTTGAGTTCATGCTCAAGAACAATAACATTAAGCGCCAGATATCCCTTTTTTTTGTGTTTTGTCAAAAATCCCATTATTTTTTTAAGTTCTAACGCGTCAAAATTTCCAGCAAGATTACGCATATTCAAGCCCTTAACCCCAAAATAAACGCTGTCTGCTCCACTGTCAATGGCAGTAACCAACGCCGCCCAGTCTCCTGCAGGAGCAACAAGCTCAGGTTTTTTAAACAGCTTATTTGTCTTATTTTTCGTGCTTTTACTCATAGAATTACCCTCTACCACCTGCTTATTATTTTTATCCCGCATGCTTTAAAAACCCCTGTTTTAAAAGTAAATCTGCGGGATTCCGCTCAGAACCCCCGGGCTTTCCTTCGACTGGCTCAGGATGGTGAGCGAAGTCGAACCATAGCCCGGGTGAGCTTCACTTAGCAAGCACACATATTTTTTTGCGTATATCTTCTAGCTTACCAAAGCAAATCAGTTTATCCCCTAGATCAATTTTCGTTCTAGCAGGAGGATTCGGAGTAATCTCTCCTTCTTTTTGGATAGCTAATACACTCACACCTGCATCACGCAGCTCGGAATTCATAAGTGTTTTATCAAGAACTGGGCTGTCTTGGAATATTTCTATTTGCGATATGCCATAACCACCCGTAGCTACAACAAGTTCTTCAAAAGTTACGCGCTTGATAAGTTCATTCTTAAAAAACCGGGAACGCAAAAAATTAGTAACTTTCTCATCTAGCTGTGTATATGTAGCAATTCGATAACTAACAATTATGGCAATGATAACAACTCCCAGCTTTACCCACGGCTGAATAGACGCGGGGAAGGCAGAATTAAAAAGAGAGATAGTATAATCAGAGGCGAACAGCTCAGGACGCAGCGAGTTTGCCAATGTCGCGATCAATGTTACAAACCCAGCATGCCCAAGAATGATAAGCGTAGAAGCTATGCGCCTTCTCTGCGGGTTGCTCATAATTAATTCCGATTCTTTAGTTGTAAAACCCGTGCCGGAGAAACATGAAAGAGACTGAAACGATGCCATTGACCAAGCAATCCCGGTAAGTTCAAATGCTATCGCCCCAAGCCTAACAGCGACAAATGAAACACCCAGTGCGATTATAAATAATAAGACATTCATTGATTTACTCCTTTACCTTAAATTCAGACCCTTTACTTTTAATCAAAGCAGCGCTCCAGCCCATCACTATGCCGGTTACAAGAGTTAAAAATAATATTATCGCCCGGCTTGTAGTAAAGGCCCAAAACAAAAACTTAATCTCAACAGTTTCATAGTTTTGCGCCACAAAAACGACTAATAAAAATAACGCACCGATAACTAACCAAAACTTCCACTGCATACAAATCCTCCCATAGTTAAAATTTCTTTTTAAATTTTAGATATAATTTTTCTTCGCCTTCTTCTATTTTTTTCTCCTCGGCTTCAAGCTGTTGAGCGTTTATCTGATTAAGCTGTTTTTCCGCGTTAACAGATATTGTATCTGTGATTTTAACCTCGCCCTTAACAGTATGCGTAATCGCCCCCTCAGCATTTCTCTTGCGGTCTTCCTGCGGCGACTCTACCTCATATCCCAATTTAAGCTTATCGGCAAGAGACGTTGTAAGCCCCATTGACTTTGATTCATTACGATAAAAAAGTGATATATCACTGAGACCAAAGCGTTTGGCAATCTTACTGCCAGTACCGGCAAGAAGGAAATAGTCCACGAAATCCTTAATTAAATCAGCAGACATACTGCCGCTTTGAAGCGATCCCCGCGTACTGCCCCAGGCTCGCCCAGTAGCTAGCATAACCAATAATAACTCCTGCGTCAAGGAGGGGTTGGAGCTTAATGTCAATTTCGGCTCATCCACAGTTCCTTGCAGCACCATGCTAATCGCCACATCCGCGACTTTTGCCGAACCCCGGATATTTAGCTTTGGCCTTTTCGGATCTCCCACAAAAACTATCGTGCTGTTCCTAAGCTTTATCAGGGCCGTATCCCCCCCTGAAACCAAACCACCCCGTAAAAATATTTCACCGTTTAGCTTTGCCGCACTAATTAGATCATCGCAATACATCAAAAGAGACCCCTTACAATCTATCATTGAGAATCTCTCTTTTATAATGTTTTCTATATGAAAGCTTCCCTCTACCGCCAATTCAGATAATGTGCCTGCGATTCGAAGATTAACATCGTTAAAAACTCCGGAAAGCGTACTTAACACCGGCCTGCGTGTGAAAAGATCTATAATCTCCCGAGCGCTCACCCTCTTAGAATATAGTTTCAATTCTAGGAATAAATCAGCATAGTCCCCGTAAAAAAGAATAGTATCAGAGAAAGAAAGTTTAAGACGGCCATTATAAATACTCAACTGAATATCCCTCAGCCGAAACTTCGGCATAAAAATATCCATCCTCTGAATTTTTATAACCGCTCCCAAGGGCAGTTTGGTTGGATTAGTTATATGAATATTATACAGCGAGGCTTTCGTGCGGATAGTGCCTTCGGTTTTTTCAATCGTAATATTACGCGAACGCGTATACCGATATAAAAGAAGGCGAACTACGCCTTCCGCTCCTTGTGTCGTATAAAAAACAACATAACCTGCTGTGCAAATCAACGCAAAAACCAGCAAAGTAACTATCACTAAAAATAAATTATTCTTTTTGGACATAATCCCTTATTTAGAACACCTATCTTCTAAACCTCACAAAACATCGTATTATTAATTTTATTATACCTTAAGGAAGGATAAATTCAGAGTGTTTTTAAAACAACCTATTCTTTCCTACTCTTTAAAAACCCCAGGGATTATACAAAAATCCGCAAAGCCGCGGTCATCTTTACGGATTTATTAAGATTCATTCTTAAATAATGTGAATAATTTTCTATAGCTTGATGATTTGCAAATTGTTAGGCTGAAATTAAGAATGCCCCATATATTTTTTGGTTGTTAATGATTTAAACCGATAAATTATATCAGATAACGATAATTATCCTGTAGGGTTCAGGCCTGCCTGAACCTCTAAAGAATTAATATTATTTTCGTCCAATGACCACGTTTTTGGATCATTGATTATATAATTACGAATGTTATTTAACGATTCATCAATACGGATAATATGGCCATGAAATGATTTTTGCCATTTGAATGTATTATCATTTATTCGATTAATTTGTTTTGATGAGAATGTTTTAAAACCACGGATAATTCC
>JAGLQQ010000054.1 GCA_023136735.1 Candidatus Omnitrophota bacterium
AAAAGCGCTATAAAAGCCGGCAGACAGTATTTATAGATCCCCTTGAGATCCAGCTTTTCTGCTTTGCTTTTAAGCTCTTTCTTCTGCTCAAACAAGAAATACTTCCTCAAAGGTATAAAAGCCGCCAGAAAAGAAGTAAACCCTCCAATAATAAGCGCTGCCAGAGCTCCTGCCACATTAAACCCTATCTTTACAAAAGCCACCCCAAGAATTAATCGCAGAGAACTACTTAATATAGATATAACACCTAAACTCTTGAATTTCTGTAACCCCTGCAAAGCCCCAAGGTTCAAAGGCAAAACTGTAGAAATTATCAATAATAGCCCAACCATTACTATCAAAAGGGGAGTTTCTGTTTTATAATAAGCCCCTATATCGTTACGAAAAACCACAATAAGAATCAAGATCAGTATTCCTAAAACCCCTAGTTTTTTTAAAAACAGCCAAAGAAATATGCGAATTTTACTGAAATCATTTTCTGCATTAAAGCTGGATATAAACTTTGCTACCACCGCATAAAAAGTACCTGTTGGCATAGACGCCAGAAGCGTAAGCCCCATTAACTTATCCAAAAGGCCAAAATCAGCCGGGGTCAAAGCTCTAACCATAAACAACTGATACAGCAGAGTAAAGACATTTGTTATTGCCGTAGCAAAAAACATTATTCCCGCATTTTTAAGTAAACTATTTGTTTTCATCAAATCTCTCTAAAATATAAATCATACTGTATTAACCTTATCTTCTCTCAACCCAATTAGTCCAGAGGCCATGCCAAACAAAAACCAGAACATTGCTACTGGCTGAACTCCCACCGTAATATTGGAAGCTGATATAGCAAAAATCAAAGAGGCGAGAACACTTCCTGTCAAGCTCATTAGAATAACTTGCTGATCTTCCGACATTTTCTTAAAGGTTACAAAAACATGCTTAAAAAAAGAAATAAAAATCCATATAAACGCGATTAAACCGATAATACCGGTTTCCGAAACAACCTGTAAATAATTATTATGAACGTCCCAATGCGGTAACCGCGGGGACAACACCGATGGCTTCCAATACAGGGCTAAAATTTTCTCATACATTCCCAAGCCTGCCCCAAATACGGGAAAATCAGCAGCTATCTTCAACGATATTTTCCACAAAGGCAATCTTTCTCCCCATGCCAACGGATTAACGGTCGTGATAGCCCGCTGTTGTAGATACTGAGGCAAAAATAAACCGATGAGGATGAAAACGATGAGCAAACAGCATGCAATTTTTCGATTCTTAAAGAAAGAAACAATTAACAGCGAACCTAGCACCGACACCCAAGCCCCTCTCGAAAAAGTGAAAATTAAACTTGGGAATAAGAATAACAGACCAAATAATGCGCTGAATTTGAAAAATTTATTTTTTATAAAAAGAAAAACAATACAGTTTAAAGGTGTATAAATGACCAGAAAATGAGTAATACTAATCAGATACCCGAAAGAGCTGTCTAATCGTATTTGTGGATTATGTACATGATCCCATAAGCCTCCAATCCCCATTACCATACTGCTAAACAAAATTGCCCCTAGCAAAAACAGGGTTCTACGATTATCTTTTATCAGATAACTCCCCAAGAAAAAAAATAAAATATATCCCAAATAGCGTTCAAGTAGAACCGCGTGGCTGTAATACGGATCTATGCTAAAAATAGTCGAAAGCAAAAGAGCAATCCAAAAAAACAGCAACGGCTTATTAACCGGTGTTTTTGCGATTAGATGCTTGTGAAAATGGCTTCCGAATTCAGCAATCGTTATGAGTATCCATAAAGCAAGAGCAATGAGAAGACGGATCTTAACACCTTTTTTAGAAAAAGGGGCAAGGATTAAAAAAATCGATATGTTTAATAGCAGTGCATTTTTAAGCCAATATATTATTTTTTCCTTCATTGTCAACCATTCTAAAAACCACCCCCAGGTTACCGTCTAAAAACAGAGGCATTATGATTGCCTCACGCTCATAGACTGCACGAAGTTAGCCTCATTTTATCGCCGTATTAGAATTGTGGAAGGGAACCATCTTTTTTATTTTTTCAACTATGCTCTGGGCATCCATCAAATTCGCCATTCTTTCCAACTCTTTTATATCCCTACGCACCTTCTTTGAATCGAAACTATTCGGCTGGGCGATGAATACTTTATTGTTTTTTGTTGCTTTATCATGCTCAATATCAAGCAATGTCTCCTCCTCCATCTTTTCCCCTGACCGCAATCCTATATACTTAATTTCTATGTCCACGTCAACTTCAAGCCCGGATAAAGTTATGAGATTTTTGGCCAAATCAGAAATCTTAATCTGATCTCCCATATCCAAAATAAAAATTTCCCCTCCCTTACCAATAGCCCCGGCCTGAATTACTAGCT
>JAGLQQ010000055.1 GCA_023136735.1 Candidatus Omnitrophota bacterium
GGCCCGCCCTTTTCAATCTGCTTTTTAAAAATTGGAACCACACTTCCGCTTGAACCAATAACATTACCAAACCGAACTGCCATGAATTTTGTTTTAGCAATCTGTGCCTTTGACTGAATCATCGTTTCTGCTATTCGCTTGGAAGCGCCCATAATACTGGTAGGATTTACCGCTTTGTCCGTTGATATCATCACAAAACTTTTGACCCCGTAATGCTCTGAGGCATACATAATATTACGCGTCCCGATAATGTTATTTTTCACAGCCGCTGCCGGATTTTCCTCCATAAGAGGTACATGTTTGTGCGCGGCGGAATGAAATACAATATTGGGTTTATATTTAGAAAATGTATGTTTGAGCAATCCAACATCTTTAATATCTCCGATTATCGATATAATTTTCAAATACCGGTATTTTTCCTTTAAATCCAGTTCCAAAAAGTATAGATCGTTTTCATTATAATCAAAGAAAATTAAGGTCCTTGGCTTAAATTTTACTATTTGACGGCATAATTCAGATCCAATACTTCCGGCGGCACCGCTGACAAGAACAACCTTGTCTTTGATAAATGCTAGGACATCCTCCGTATTTATTTCCACTGTCTGGCGGCCTAAAAGATCTTCCGGCTGGACGTCAGTGATTTGCTTTATGGACACTTCTCCGGTCATTATCTTCTGCAATCCAGGAATAATTTTAATTTTTACGCCCAAATTTTCACATTTAGAAACAATATCTCTTATTGTCCGGCCGTTCGCTGAGGGAATTGCGATAACAATTTCCTCTATTCTATGTTCAGCAACCAAACTTTTTATGTCATTGGTCTTTCCAAGTATTTTTATGCCGTGTATACGTGAATGCAGTTTTAAATTGTCATCGTCGACAAATCCAACAGGACGATATACCCCGTTTGTTACAGCAATCAACTCACGAACCACCATTTCACCCGCTATCCCCGCGCCAACAATAAGCAATCGTTTAAGATTACTACGCCTCAAGGCCCGAAACTTCATCAAAAACCTGGGCAAAAATCGTGAGGCGCTGATCAGAAAAAAACAAATTAGATAATCAATCAACAGTACTGTCCGTCCCATTCCCAGCATTCCATCCTGCCGCATGAAAAATGCCGTAGTGACAATTACCAGACTTCCGACAGTAACAGCCTTAAAAATATTCATGGCTTCACTCATGCTCGCATGCCGAAAAGACCACTGATATGTGCCGAAAACAAAAAACATGCTTATCCTGATCAAACTTGCCAAAACCATGAAATAAACACAAGCTTCTATCATCAAAGAAGATGGATTCCAGTCAAAACGAATCATAAACGCAAGAAACATAGAAATATTAATTAACAACAAATCAATAGCAGCCATGATCAATTTTCTAAGCTTAATTTTCATATCAACTACCTTTTTTAGCCTTCTCTGTCATGTCCTTTGAGTTATGAACTTTTTTGGGGCATTCTTATTTGGGTTTGTTTAATGCACTCTTTTACCATAACCCGACCATGCATTTAGGTTTAAATTATATAGCAAAATGATGGGTTTTTCAACCATTTAGTTGATACTCTTCACCATACTCCCCCCCATCCTGAAGTATAAACACTATCAGAATTTCAAAAGAGGAAAAGCAGACAATAAATTCTTGATAACAACATGGGGAAAAAAGAAGTTAGCTACGCAGAGTTTTTGCGCTTAATTGATTCTATTTTTTAGGTTCTTTCTTTTTTAAAACCTGATTTCATAAATTAAAACAGAATTACATATGGGCCATCCCTGTTTCTATTTAAGTACTTAACTCTTAATTCTTCCACCCTAAATAAGAATGGCCCATTTTAATGCTGAACACCCTCTCTTTTTACAACCTTTATAGCAGTTAAAAAAATAATATAGAGATCAAGAGCAACAGAACGATTCAAAAGGTAATATTCATCAAAAGAGACTTTTACAGGAATCTCTAAATCATCTCTTCCGTTTACCTGTGCCCAACCGGTTACACCTGGAACAAGCTTATGGACATTTTTTTTAGTACGTAACTCCACAAGATCATCCTGATTAAACAAAGCCGGGCGCGGGCCGACAAAACTCATATCTCCTTTTAAGATATTAAATAATTGCGGCAGCTCATCAAGGCTGTATTTACGCAGAAACTCTGCTCCCGGGATAAAATACTCTTTCGGATTTTTCATCAAATGAGTGGCTACCTGCGGCGTATTCAGCTTCATGGTCTTAAATTTAGCCATTTTAAAAATAGCATTATTTAGCCCTACACGATCTGTCCAGAATATAGCCGGCCCCTTGGACACTAGTTTAATATATGCCGCAATAAAAAGCATCGGCAGACTTAACAAAACTATTAATATCAAAGCTAAAATTAAATCAAAAATTCGTTTCATAATCCTCATCATAAATAAGAATAGTCCATAATTTTCACTCAGTACGGCAAAACAATCACATCGTAATCTGTGGATCGTAATCTGTGGGTTTTATGTGTTCTTCCCTTTTTTAAAATCTGCGGAAATCTG
>JAGLQQ010000056.1 GCA_023136735.1 Candidatus Omnitrophota bacterium
TCTTTATCGGGTTGTTTTTAGTCAGCGTATTGCAGCCGAACATTCTTTACGCGCAAAATTATTCCGCGCAGCGGTATCTTGGATATACCGAAGAAGAAAATGAAGAAGAGATAGTAGAGGAACAAGAGGAGGAGGAAAAAGAAATTAAAGATACGGTTGTAAAGGGAAGTTATCGTCTTAATTTCGGTATTAAAGACGATGAATTTCAATGGAAAGATGCGAATTATCTCTTGCAGGAAGGTTCCTGGAGATATTTTTTTGGAGAGCAGAGACACAATACATATGATGCGGCTATTTACAATAATTTTAAGCTTTCCGTTGATGCTCATTTAAACGAAAATCTATCTTTTTATACAAAGATTGTTGTTGATCCGTGGTCTTTTGTCGGCAAATCAAAAACAACTACAATTCCGAGCTGGTATGGACCGAGTAGCACTGATGATCCGGTTGAAATACAGCTAAAGTATTGGTCGAATTCAGGAAGAATTTACCCTCAAATCGTGCGCTCAGCAGAAGGGGATTCATTTGCTTTGCCTGAGACAAAAGTTAAAGATGGTTATAGTCAGCCGGTTAGTGCGTCTACTGAATGGGGTGGCCCCGGATTTTACCACAGGATTGATTTGCCAAGTTTGAAAATAGACCGTGAATTTAAGCCGATGAGAGCTTTATGGTTTGACCTTAAAGAAGATGAATACCGCGCTATAGTTTTTTTGTATGCTGAGGAAACTATTTCTATGTGGACTGATGATCCGCTTTTTCTTGTAAATAATCATATTGTGTGGGAGCCGAGTCCATGGCTGAATATGTACCAGCCTGGGAAGCTCTATAATTCAACAGGATGGGAAAACGGAACCTGGACACTAGACAGCCAGTTGCGAGACAGTGAAAGTAACTGGCTTACCTTGCTGCGCGCGTTTAGATTTGAGGGAGAAATTGCCTCAATATATACTGATTTTATGATTGCCGCTCCTATGGATCCGTGGGATGATTATGATAAAATTAATAATATTCCGTTGGCTGTGCGGTTTAAAAAGGGAATAACAGATTGGCTGATGCTTGGCTCAATATATACAGCGCGATGGGGATATGACATGGATTCATCTGATGCTTTTGATCAGGCTATGGGCATTGACAGTCTAGTTGCAATAAATGAATATCATAATTTAAAAATGGAGTATGCTTATTCATTGACTAAACGTAATCTTAACGAGGAGATTAGGGAAACAGCAGAAGATGATTCAGCATATAAGATAGTTGTAGAGAGTGATGTTAATCCTTTTGACCTTGAAATAAAATCAGACCTTAGCTTTTCACGTATGTGCAGGGAATTTCAAGCGCCTTTGTCCAACTATACATATACGCGTGATGATCTGGGATGGGGAAGACATTTATCATTTTATAAACGAAGTAAAGAAGAGGAAATGTATCGCATCGGCAATGGCCTTGATAAAGACAGACAAGTTATTGCCTGGGGTGTTTTCTTCGGAGGATACGATGAAGTCGATGCTTATTTTAACTATCGCAATGTTAGAAATGCTACAGACAATGGCCTGATAGAAAATGTTTTTCGTAATGAGTTTTCTTACCAATATAGCGATGATTTGTTTTATAAATTCTTAGCTCTATATCACCAAAGGGATGAGACAACTGATAATAAAAGCCAGGATACCTCAACGGTATCTGTGGGCTTTCAGTATGATTTTTGCCAGTGGATAAGGTTGGAAGAAATTTGGGAAAGAACTAACCAGTATCCGGATTATCCTGATAGAATCTATGACTGGCTGACGATTAATCCGGCACCGCCTTATCCGTATTATTACATTTTGTCATCGCGTTTAATAGTTGCTCCTCGAGAATGGGTAGAGATATCTTTAGAAAATACATACAATGAATTTGAGCATGCTACAACTCTCGATGATTTTATGAATTATTCAGGGACGACGATCCGTTTTTGGCCTAACCATAGGTTGTCTGCTAATGTAGTCTACCGCTATAGTAATGTTGCTGATTATATTAGAAATTATAAGAAAATAGGGCATCATAATGTATATTTTGATTTTACTTACGATATATTCGATGATGCCAGGCTTAAGTTGCAATTCAGTGATCTTGGTACTTATGTAGAGGGCATTGGTTGGCAATCATCTGTATTAGATACCCAGCATATTATCCGTCTGATTTACGAAGGAAAATTTTAATGAAAAAACACTCCGGTGTAACGCTTATCGAACTTATAGTTGCGCTGGGTATCCTCGTGCTTATAGTTTCTATCCTTTATTCAGTTTTTAATGTGTCTCTTCGCGGCTGGCAAAAGGCTGATAATCTGCTGCAGGTTACTACGGTTGCCCGAGTTGCTCTTGATCAAATGTCTAAAGAGATAGCGAGTGCCAGAATAAAATCAGGCAGTAATTCCTATTATTGCCTAGGATTTGATAAGAGTGCCGGCAGCGGTTGGAGAACGGATAGTATTGGAGATGAGTTCTACTTTATCGCGCCTTTAAAACCCGGTAACATAGCCGGAGGATCTGATTTGTGTGAAGTCGGCTACTGGCTTGACGGCAATGGTACTGCGGATATAAGCGATGATTGCCTGAGGCGTTTTTATGCGACTGATACAAGAGATAATCCTGGATCACTATTTGATTTTGATTTTTCAACACCATCCGGAAAGTCCAATTCTGATGAGTTTGTATTTAATGTTACCAATCTTGAGTTTGATTATTTTGATGTAAATAATAATTTGTTTAATATTTGGGACTCGCGCGTTACTGGCAGTCCTCCTACCAAGATAAAAATTAGCATTTCTGTTGCCTTTGGAAAGGGCACAGCATCAACTAATCCAGATTTTATTAGTAAAGAGTTCAGTACAGTTGTTTCGTTGCCTCAATAGGTTATATCTTCAGGCTTGCTATCCTAGCCATTAACCCTCTAACTCCTAAATAGAATTATAGCAGGGAAGCAAGAGGCAGCAATAGCAATCATTTAAAGGCAGAAGTATAAACACTTAAAGGGTGAAAAAATCCGTAAATGCAATTCCCCCTATCTGTTTGATGAGCGAAGAAAAAGTGTTTTCTATCTAGGCGTTGGGGTACCCGAATTCCTCTCGACTTTTTTTTATTTAAGAGGTAAATCGAGACAACGTCCCGGTGAAATTGTACTTACTCCAGCCATAAAGATTGGCGGACAGGCATTCTCGGCAGCCGTTCATGGCTGTCCGCGAGGTAAGCAGTCGATTTTTACACATCCTTGTAAATCGACTAATTAAAATCCGCAAACAAATACAATTTTCTCTATCCCCTAAAAGGGGTTACTCAAAAGCAGTACTTCACGGAAAAACATGCTCCCGTGTTCCTAATGCTCATTTAACAGTCAGTTTTGCCTTTTTATGAAATGCAGCTTTGCTTTTTGACGTTTATCTATATAAAATAAACGGTTCTTTCGTTCAATTTAAATAAGAAAGAACCAAAAAATGTGTATAGTTACATAATTCTTTGATCTTTTTTTAATTATTCTAACATCTTTGTTTGTAATGAGTTATGTTTGAATGTCGTGCTGGTCAAAAGGCAAGGCTTTTATCTTCTTTTTAAAAGAGCAGATATTAAGCGATTTGATTGACAAGAAGAGCCTTTTTTGCTATATTATTTTTAAATCAAAATAATCTAACTATTTATATTTTCAATGTATTGCGTGAAATTTTATATTTTTCAATAATGCTTTATTTATATGAAAAATTCGATAAAAAAGAGAGCTATTCTAGTTATATTCGCGGTACTCCCAAGTGCCAATATCTATGGTAGCCCATCCTGAATATATTGACCCAGATGTAATCAGAAAAACTAAACAAAATTGTCTAATTTGTAAGGGTTCAAGAAAATGTATAGAGTTATATTTACAGTTTTGGCTGGTGCTTTCACAGTATGTTTCTGTTTATTGCCTGTTTTGGAGAAGCTGGCTCAAGAAAATGGGCTGCTAACACATCAATATCCTGATAAAATTGACAAAAGAAGGGTTCCCTATATCGGCGGGATTGGCATGTTTGCAGTCTTTATTCTAGTTTTCATGCTTTCTGTTCGGATTTTTCCTTTGACTATAAGTAAAGGGCAAGTCTCATTTTACTTATTTTGCTCAGGCCTTATTGTGTTTTTCGGATTTTACGATGACTTAAAGGAGCTTAAGCCGGCAGAAAAACTTATCGGACAAAGTATTGCAGCTTTTATTTTTGTAATATTTGCAATGCGCACCCAAATTATTTATTTTAATGATTCCTTTAATATTGTCTTAAGCGTATTCTGGATAGTTTTACTTGCAAATGCTTTTAACCTGCTTGATATCCTTGATGGTTTAGCAGGGGCGATATCAATAATTAATATTTTTACATTTTTTTTGTTTGCAATCCTTACTAATAATCATTTTGTTTTAATCTGCTCTGCTTGTTTGCTTGGCGTTCTCTTTGCATTTTTACGCTATAACCTGCCGCCGGCACGTATTTTTATGGGGGATGCGGGAAGTCAGTTTTTAGGATTTTCACAGGCAGTTATGGCAATTTCGCTCAGTTTAGCTCCAAGCGGCAAGGAGATAGGATTAATTATACCGCTGGTAATTTTAGCTATACCTCTTTTTGACTTCCTTTTTGTTATATTAATGCGAATGAAACAAGGAAAGTCTATTTTTTTAAAAAGCAATGATCATTTTGTATTTAAAATGCTGGAATTTGGGATAGCACCGCAAACTATAATACGCCTGATGATAATTCTTTCTGTGATTACAAACGCCTGTGCATTTACAGTCTATCTTGTTTCAAATGCTATTGGATCGATTGTTTTTATATTGGTACTAACTGCTTTAATCGCATTTGGGTTTAAGTTAAGTCGAATGGAAATCAGTTGATGAACAAAAAAATTGTGATATTAGGGGCAGGCCTTTCAGGATTAAGTATCGCTTACCACCTGCAAAATGGATGCTGTGTCTATGAGCAGGAAGGTGAAGTTGGGGGACTTGCTCGAACTGATGAAATTGACGGGTTTACTTTTGATTATGATGGTCACTTGCTGCATTTTAAAACTGATTATGTGAAAAAGCTTATCAAAAAGCTGCTTCCCGGATTATTTGTACCTCACAATCGCAATTCTTGGGTTTTTTCGCATAATGTATTCACTAAATATCCTTTTCAGGCAAATACTTATGGTTTGCCGTCTGGGGTAGTAAAGAAATGTATTTTAGGCATGTTTGATACAGTATCAAAAAAGAAGCCTCCTAAGGAAGTTAATCTGGCGCAATGGATGCAGCATCATTTCGGTGAAGGGATTACAAAGCATTTTATGTATCCTTATAATCACAAGTTTTGGACACTTGCACCTGAAGAGCTTATTTCTGACTGGACGCAAGGTTTTGTACCGCATGTTAAATTAAAGACAGTTCTCGATGGGGCGTTTAGCCTGAAAACAAAATCTCTGGGATATAATAGCGAGTTTTGGTATCCGAAAGTGGGCGGAATTGATCAGATAGCAAAAATTTTGGCTAAAAATATAAATAATATTAAAACTAACTATAAGATGACTGGTCTTGAGTTAGAAAATAAAAAGGTTTTTTTTGAAAATGGAGAAAGTGCAAAATTCACAGATTTGGTTTTAACTACTCCTCTTAAAGCACTGCAAAAACTTATAAGAGATACTCTTCCTAAAGAGGTAAAGCAGGCTTTTTTCAGCCTTAAATATGTTTCTATTTTTAATCTTAATCTGGGTGTTCAAAGAGAGAATATAAGTGATAAACATTGGATATATTTTCCCGAGGATAAGTTTTGTTTCTTCCGGGTAGGCTTTCCGACTAATTTTTCAAAAAATGTCGCGCCTAGGGGGACGAGCTCTCTGTATGTGGAAGTGTCGTATTCAGAGTTTAAGCAAGTAGATAAAAGAAAAATTGTCTCATTAATTGAAACTGATTTGGTCAAATCAGGCATATTAAATCCTGAGGATGATATTCTGATGAGACATATAAATGACATAAAGTATGGCTATGTGATTTATGATAAGCAGTATAAACATAATATAAAGATAATTAATGATTATTTATTGAAGAATAATATTTATAGCGCCGGGAGATTTGGAAGATGGAAATATATGTCCATGGAGGATGTTATCCTTGATGGCAAACTAATAAGTGATTTGGTAAAGAAAAAATGAAAAATAATTATTTTGTACAAATCTATCGTTATAAAGAACTGGTTAGTGCACTGGCTGATAAGGAAGTAAAGATAAAATACAAATCTGCTGTCTTGGGACATCTGTGGGCATTACTTAATCCACTGCTTTTGATGCTGGTTTTTTCGTTTGTTTTCAGTGTCATCATGCGGGTTCAGATAAATAATTTTCCGGTTTTTTTGCTCTGTGCTTTATTACCCTGGTTTTATTTGAGCTTTTCGCTGAACGCTGCGACAACATCGATCGTTGATAACGCGAGTTTGATAAAAAAAGCCTATTTCCCTTATGAAGTTATACCGCTTTCTATTGTGATAGCTAATCTTTTTAACTTTTTGATATCACTGGTCTTGCTTTTTGCTTTTTTACTCTATTATTCAATTTATCCGAGCTGGTCATGGTTATATTTACCAGTGATTGTTGTGCTTCAGAGTGTATTCATCCTAGGGCTTTGTTTATTGAGCTCTGCAATGCATGCGATGTACAGGGATGTGAAATATATAGTGGAACTGATATTGCTGGTTTGGTTCTACGCGACACCGATATTTTATCCGCTTTCGTTTGTACCTGATAATATTAGGCAATTTTTTCTTTTAAACCCGCTAACTGTTTTCGTTAACCTTTATCGGCAGATTCTGCTGCAAGGGACAATGCCGGAACTAGGTTTATTGTTTCTGGCTTTTGTCTTAAGCCTGGCTTTTTATGGTGTAGGCATGGTAGTTTTTAACTCAAATAAGAAGAGCTTTGCGGATGTAACTTAAAAGCAGCGATTAGAATATAGCGTTTAGCGGTTAGAAAAGTAAAAAAAATATAAAATGAATGCAGCATTTAGTGAAAATTTTAGAGAAAAAACGAAAAATCCAATACGTAATACTAAACAAAAGGTAACTGGATGTCTGAAATAGTAGTAAGTTTGAAAAATATAAATAAACAATATTGGTTGAGCTTTGCTAAGCAATCTTTGATAGGCAATTTCCTTTCAATGTTTAGATTTGGTAAAGGCATGGCGGCTAAAAGACATGTCTGTGCTTTAGAGGGTATAGCACTAAATATAAAAAGAGGAGAGGCCGTTGGAATTATCGGGGAGAATGCCTCTGGTAAGACAACGATACTGCGCATAATTAGCAGGATAACTGTACCGACTACGGGGGAATTGGAAGTAAACGGCAAGGTAGCGGGCCTTCTTGATTTAGGGGCTGGCTTTCATTCTGAATTGACAGGAAGAGAGAATATTTATCTGGATGCAGCTTTGTATGGCATGAGCCGAAAAGAAATAGATGGGGCTTATGAAAAAATAGTTGAATTTTCCGGATTAGGGGATTTTATAAACGCGCAGGTTAAGACATATTCTCAAGGTATGCTTGTTCGACTAGGCTTTGCTATAGCCATACACGTTGATCCTGATATATTCCTTATTGATGACAGCTTAGCTGTCGGAGATGAAGAATTTCAGCGTAAATGTCTTAAGAAGGTTTTTGAATTAAAAGAACAAGGGAAAACTATTATTGTTGTATCCCATGACCTCGATTCCATAAGCAGGATTTGCGAAAGAGGGATTTTGCTTAAATCAGGCAGGATTGTTAAAGATGATTCTATTCATAAAGTAATTATGCGTTATATAGAGGCAGTGGGAGATAAAAATTCTATTGCTTCAATTGACAAAGGAAGAATCAGTGTTATTTTTAACAGCGGTAAAATCATTCTTTTATGGGACGGCAAGCCAATAACAAAGAATTTTGGAGGATATGCTAGCTTACAGTTTCTTGATAAATGGATAATGTCTTGGCAGGGGAAATGGCAGGTTGTGGAAAATACAGATTATTCCTTGAAAGTTCAAGGACTATTCGATAAATATGGAGTAAAATTGGAACTGGCTTGTTTTCTTCAGGGCGAAAGGCTGATGAATTTTAATCTTAAGCTGGAGGTTCCCACACAAACGAGTCTGAAAAAAGCTGGTTTTGGGTTTATGGTAAGTGAAGAATATAACCGCTATTTAAATGGACAAAACATTGAACCCATACAAGCTATTGATAAGTCGGCAAAAGAATGGACGGATATTTACCGCACTGACGAATATAATGCGCCGATTATGCTTATCAGCCGGGATAGTATGCCTGTATTGAATATAAGGTTTGCTAGCCATGAATGGGCTGGATTCAGTCTAATTCAAAATACGGCAGAAGAATTGAATGCGCGTATTATGCAGACTCAAATAAGCCCGCCTCAAGCATTTGCTTTATCAGGTGAAGAGAGTTCTATTGTAGAAAGCAGCTGTAGGCTTGAGCTTATGAGTGAAGAGGATTTTAAGGGCCTTATACACAAAAGAATAGAAGAAAGCACGATAGCATCCGGCAGGCTTAAAGTGCAATTAAAAGACAACGGTATCCAAATTTTCTTTGATGAAACTGAGCTGACAAAGAGTAATGGATTGAGTCTTGGTTTTTATCATAAAAGCAGGTTTTTTGATCTGTTTGCAGGTCTTTGGAGTTTGACTAAAAATGCTTCAGAAACACTTAGTATATGCTCCAGTTTTCAGGAAATGGGGTTAAAGGCTGAATGTTTGTTGCAATTGGCTGAGGATAGCCTAAGGTGGAATATAGATATTAAAAGTGAGAAATCAATTGAAGATCACAGGCTTATCACAGGTCTTTATTTAAGCGAAAAATACAGAAAATATTTTACCGGAGTTCACGACTATGAGTTTCCTGCTTCAGGAGAGCATGTTGAAAAGATTGATTTATTAGCAGGAGAAACGGACTTTATAGGTTTAATGGCAGGAAACGATGAATTGCCTTCACTGGTCTTCGAATCTCTGCAGCCAGGCATGTTAGAGCTGCAAAACTCAGGGATTGATTCCCCGGGACGCATTTTAATGCAGGAGGTAGTTGACAGGAGTACAAACGGACGGATCGTATTCCTTGAGACCCCGGAGCAAAAGAGTGGATTTTTAATCGATAAAAAGAAAAAACATGCTAAGAGTACGGGTTTAAGCAATGATCAGCTTAGGCTTGAGTTTAATGAAAATAATATTAATATTTACAGTGGAGAAAGTAAAATAACTGGAGGAGAGGGTTTTAGCAGCGGGGTTTACTTTAATGGTCGGTGGTATGAATCAACTCAGCTTAAAAAACAGATACGCAAAGAAGGAGATACTCTTAAGGTCTTGATTGAAAGACGCTTGCCGCGTTTAAGTGAATTGTGGGAGATATCATTGAAAGCTAAGAAAATTCAGTGGATAACGAAAATTCAATCTGAGGAAAAATTGAGCGATGTGCATTATAAGGCCGGCATTGTTTTAAATTCAGAGTATGGACAATGGGCTCATTCTTTTAGTGAAGGGCAGTTTGATGAACAAACAAGAAATAGCCGGGTTGTTGATTTAGATGACGTGAACAATGCCTTGCTTGGTGCCAGATCTGAGGATTGTTCCCTGCCTGCAGTATTCTTTAAGAGAATTAACAGTATTACTTCAGGGGTTATTATTCAGAAAGAAGAAGATAAGTGCTGTTTGCACTTCAAATTAAAAAATGCGGCAGTGATAAACGGTAAGGGCAGGGAAAAACTGTTTTCTGGGACGATAAGTTTGCAGGATGAAAGATGCTGGAGGAATGATCTGTCAAATCACCGCAAAGAGGAGTTTTCTCTGCAGACAAGTGATGGGCTTCAATTGTTTGCTGCGAATAAGCAGATAAAACTGCAAGCTCAAGGCATAGAGCTTACACAGGCAAAGGGATTGGCAGTCGCGCTGCTGTGTGAAGATGAAGATATAGATACTAATTTTGCATTATGGACATTGAAGAAGAACAGCCCAAGTAAACTAGAGGTCCAAATGGATTGGGCTAACTCAGTCTTGAGACAAAGGTGGCAATTTGAGCTTATTGATGATGCGATACAATGGACAGTATCGTTTGATGTTAAGAAGCCTATTTTGTATAAAGAATTATTAGTAAATGTGTTTCCTCAAAAGCAATTTAACAGATGGCAAACTATAGCTGATGCTGGTCAAATCGATTGTGAAGGATCAGCTGGCAAAGCAGTAACTATTTTCGATAATAGAAGTGAAATTCTTAAGGTGTTTCAGGAGGGGATTTCTCGGGAAAGCCCAGGTTTGGCGCTTAACCTGCTTGTGGATATGAAGAAATGGTTTTTACATATCTATAATCACGAACGAGGTGATGGAATCGCTTGCGGGGCGCACTACCTGTCGGATCCTCAAGGAGAGTGCCTTGATCAGGGCACAATTGAAATTTTTAAGGCAAAGATATCATTAGTGAGTGATAGTGGCAGCGAGCAAATTGCAGCCCCTGGCAATCATGTGGATGCTTATGATCTAGAACTCGTTAAATTGAAGGTCAAAATTGAAAAAGCAAAAATGAGATTATTCTGGGCTGATAAGGAATTGACTAAAAAACTTGGAATGTTTACCTCTTTTTCCATTAATGGAAACCTGATAGATTCAACCCTGGCTAAATGGGATGTGCAGGCGGCCGTCGATAATAAAATAAAAGTCCGATTGAACTGGAGCAGTTATTTTGTCTCTCAATTATGGGAGATCAAGCTGATAAGTGAACATGAACTTTGCTGGGATGTTCGTACTGAAATTAATCAGGCGGGTATAGATAGACATACAGCAGCTTTAATGCTCTCAGATAATTATGAGAGCTATAAGTCAGATGATAATCAGGGAGGCTGTTTTCCTGATAGGTTTAAGCTGGATGTTTGGATGAATATGTCAAAGACTAAAGATAGCATAGAAGTTAATTCAAAGCAAAGCAGCTTTCCGGCTTTAATTTTTGATGCCGCTTTTGAAAAACATGAATTTAGTAATATGTTAGAGAATTCTGATGCTCTTCATTCATCTAGAGTTTTAAGATGCGAAATGCAGAGCCCTGAGCTGGCGGGTAAGGCAGGATTAGCTTCTAGCATAAAAATAAATATATCAATACAGGAGTAGGCTTTGATTGAGAATATCCCGGATAATCTTAAAAAAATTAAAATTTGCGATTTAAGTGCGGCTGCAAACTGTAATTTTAAATGTAAAATGTGTTTTTTTTGGCGCCCTCAAAAAAATGATGGGCAGACTATGAGTATCTCTGATTGGAAAAAGCTAATTTTGCAATTGGAGGAGTTTTTTGGTCCTGATCTGCTTATTAATATATCAGGTCCGGGAGAGGTGCTTCTTTTAAAGGGGATCGAAGAACTGCTCTTAGCTGCCGGTCGTAAATTCAGGGTTTCCATTAATTCTAACGGTTATGTAATCGATGATACTGCAGCAAAGATAATCACTGACAATATAGAGTCGATCAGCATATCGTTGGATGGTGTTTCAGCGCGAACGCATGATTATATACGCGGAATGCCAGGCTCTTATTCTGCAGCGGTTTTAGCTATCGAGAGACTGCGCAAAAAATCTAAAACGCTTATTATTACGGTAAGTACGGTTATTCTTGATTACAATTTAGATGAAGTTATTGATCTGGTTAACTGGATTGAAAGAAGTGAAGTTAATGGCATTATCTTTCAAGCTGTTTCTTTACCTAATAATATCGCTTATGATCCTATGTGGTTTAAAAATGAATTCAAATGTCTTTGGCCTCAAGATACAGAAAAAGTGAGGACCGTAATGGATAAGCTAATAGAATATAAAAGTCAGGGCAGTAAGATCGTTAATCCTGTTAAACAGCTTGAATGTTTCAAAGAGTACTTTTTAAATCCGCAACTGCATATTAAAAAATTAAGGTGTGAGGTTGATAATGTCTTAAAAATAGGCAGTTGCGGAGACATTAAGATCTGCGACTTTTCTCAGCCTATAGGAAATGTAAAAATAAGTCCGTTAAAGGAAATACTGGCTTCTGAGCTTGCTCAGGAGGAAAGACTAAAGGCTTATGAATGTAAAAGCCCCTGTCATCTTTTGGTGAACTGTTTTCACGATAATGGAGGCGAATAAGTGGAATATACTGAAGAACAAAAAATAAATGCAGATAAAAGTATTTGCCCGGTGCCTACTTTTTCCTGCTTTACACTCTGCGATGATTGTATTTTGCGTTGTCGAATGTGCGAAAAATGGAAGCCGGATATACATATTAAACCGGAGAGGAAGCAATTAGGCCAAGAAGACTGGAAAAGATGCGCAGTTTCATTGAAAAAAATTGCCCCGGAGAATTTTGTTATAAATTTCGGAGGAGGAGAAGTAACAACTGTACCTTGGCTTTTTGAAATTGTATCTTTTTGCCATGATTTAGGGTTTAAGACAAATATAGCCACTAACGGTTATTTGATGGATGAGGAGAAGGCAAAAAAGATGTCGGAATCAGGCCTTGATTATGTAAATATTTCTTTAGACAGCATTGATGAGACTTTGCATGATGAACTGCGCGGGGTAAAAGGCACATACGCTAAAGTGATAAATGCGATAGATCTTATTAATAAATATGCACCTAATACGCAGATAAGCCTTTGCTCGATTATGATGGCTGATACAATAGACGGGATGGTAGAGTTGGTAAATTGGGCACAGGATAATGAGAAAGTAGCCATGATATACCTGATGGCCATTATGCAGCCGAATAATACTATGACCGGACTACAATGGTACAAAAATGAGTTCAGCCATTTATGGCCAAAAGATTATTGTAAAGTTAAAAATACAATTGATGAACTTATTGAGCTAAAGAAAAAGGGTTTCAAGATATCAAATCCCGTAGAACACCTTCAGGCTTACAAAACTTATTTTTCTGACCCTCAGACGTATGTTAAAAAGTCAAATTGCAACATAGACCATGCTTTACACATTAGTTCCGTAGGGGATGTTTTTATGTGTTACAGTTTTGATAAAATAGGCGATGCAAGAGAAGACTGTGTTGAAAATCTCTGGAAATCTGATAAAGCCGAGGATATCCGTAAACAGATTAGAGCTTGTAAAGAAAACTGTCATTTTCTTTTGAATTGTAACTTCAAGGATTGAATTTATGCGGTATGAATTAGAAAAAAACATTGAGTCGGTGCCAACGTATTGTTGTATCGCGATATTAGAAAGCTGTTTTATGCATTGTAAAATGTGCTATAAATGGCAGGAAGATGTGCTTATTCGCAAGCCGGATGAGCCGACATTAGAGGAGTGGAAGCAGGCGATATCAGATCTTGCGCAATTGTGTAAGGAGCAAAAGCCGCAAATTAATTTTGCCGGAGGAGAGCCGCTTGCTAGAGAAGAAATTTTTGAGCTTATAGCTTATGCGCAGAACCTGGGGTTTCCGGCGCTCTTAGCAAGTAATGCTTATTTAGTTGATGAGGTAAAAGCTCAAAAAATTGCCCAAGCACAGCTTAAGGGTATTTCCATTTCTTTAGATGGCGTAACACCTCAAACTCATGATTTGATGAGAGGAGTTTTCGGTGCACATGAAAAGGTGCTGCAGTCCATAGATTTGATTAGGCGTTATTCTCCGGGCACTAAAATCACTTTGAATTGCTGTATTTGCGCTTTGAATATACACGAACTTCCGGATCTTGTTCAGTGGGCGAATAATGATGGTCGCATTGATGGCATATTTTTCCAGGCAGTGACACAACCTTTTAGTACTCCTGAGGAAGAATATTGGTACAAAAATGATAAATATTCCGATCTTTGGCCTCTTGATACATTAAAAACGAATGAGATACTAGAGAAAATGTATTTACTAAAGTCAAAAGGTGATTTTAAGGCTCCTTTTCAGATTTTAAATCCAGCAAGTCAATTTAGAGCCTTTAAGCACTATTTCAGTGATCCTGAGAAGTTTATCAAAAAGGGACGCTGTCATCTTGATAATAGTGCAATTAATATAACTCCTGCAGGAGAAGTCCATCTTTGTTTTTCTATGCCGGCTATAGGCAATATAAAACATCAAAGTATCCAGACAATGTGGCATTCAAAACATGCGGAAGAAGTTAGAAGTCAGATAAAGCAATGCAAAAAAAACTGCCAGGCATTGGTTAATTGTAATTTCGATGATAAACAAGACTATATTGACTAAAAAAGGAAAACTAGCTAATGATAAAACCTAGGTTTGGATGTTTAGGTATTACGGATAATTGTATGTTACGCTGTAAAATGTGTCAAAAATGGAAGCCGGATATTTTTATAAGCGAGAAAGATGTCAATAAGTTCCCTACAGTCGCACAATATCGGAAGTTTCTTTATGAACTTCGGGAGCTGGTTGACGATGATTTTGTCGTTAATTTCGGCGGCGGCGAAGCGTTATTGTACCCGGATATATTTGAAGTTATTAAAATTGCCTCAGAATGCGGATTACGCACAAATATCAACTCGAATGGGTTTTTAATCGATGAAAAGGTAGCCCGCAAATTAGGCGAGGCGGGGATGCAGAATATAAAAATATCTTTAGATAGTGTAGATCCAAAAATCCATGATTATATGCGGGGAGTAGAAGGTGTTCACGCGCGGGTGATTCAAGCTATTAATAATTTGCATGAATTTGCTCCCGCAATGAATGTGTCATTAATAAGCGTGATCTATGAGCAAACTTACAGAGGTTTTATTCCTCTAATAGAATGGATAAACAATAATGAAAAGATCGAGCATGTTTTGATAATGGTTGCCATGCAGCCGAATAATACTGAACCTGAAGAACATTGGTGGAGCTCTAAACACGGGTTTCTTTGGCCAAAGGACAAAGCGGCTGTTTCTGTTCTTATGGATAAGCTGATAGACTTAAAAGCTCAGGGGTATAAAATCAATAATGAAATAGTTCAATTAAAAGCGGCTAAGGAATACTTAAAGCAGCCGGATAAGTTTGTTAAAAGTACTATTTGTAATATGTATAAGGCGGTGCATGTAAGTGCTATAGGCCAGATATTCATTTGCTTTAACTACGGATTTCTCGGAGATATTCGTAAAGGCGATGATATAAGAAAAATATGGCAATCTCAGGAAGCAGAAGCTGTCCGGAGGGAAATAAAGAATTGCAAAAAAAACTGTCATTTTTTAATAAATTGTTATTTTGAAGAAGATGAATTAACTGAGGAGTTGCAAAACCAATGAATGAAAAAGAAAAAACTACTCAGTTGAAACCGCTTAGTTACTGTGATCTAGGAGTAGGTTATAAATGCAACTATAAGTGCTTAATGTGCAAGTTATGGCAAAATAGCCCGCTTTGTGCAGATAATGTCCTGTCTATCGAGCAGTGGAAAAACGTACTGACTCAAATAGTTGATCTACCCAAGAAAGACGGGTGCATGATTAATTTCGCAGGTTCAGGAGAAGCTCTTTTGAGAGGGGGAATATTTGAGCTCATAAAACACGGCAGAGAAATGGGTTTAAAAATACATGTGATCACTAACGGTTTTGCTGTAAACAAAGATGTAGCGCTAAAAATGGATCAATCAGGGCTAGAATCTCTATCGTTTTCGTTAGATAGTCTTAATTCACAAACGCACGATTACTTAAGAGGAGCCCCAGGGGCTAAAGATAGAGTACTTAAGGCAATAGAACTTATAGCTTTGCATTCTCCAAATACAAAGATGGGTATTAATACTGTTATCAGCGGAGTAAATATCAAAGAGGTTATGGAACTTACCAAATGGGTAGAAGATCATGATAAGCTTGCTTATATAAACTTTCAGGCAATTACTCAACCCTTTTCTTTTACCGATTCCTCAAAAGAAGATTGGTTTGAAGATGAGAAAAATAAATTTCTCTGGCCGGAGGATAAAAAGGCTGTAAATCAGACAATTGATGAGTTAATAGAATTGAAACAGAAGCATAACAAGATAGCTGATAGTGCAGAGCAGCTTAATATCTTTCGTGAATATTTTCTTAATCCCCTGTTGTTTATTAAAAATGGCCGCTGTAATTTGGGTAAGGGAGATATTTTAATAATAGATCCTGCCGGGCATGTATCAATGTGCTCGATAGTTGGGATAATTGATAATGTAAAAAATGCAAAGCCAATCAGGGACATTATGATGAGTCCAGGGGCTCAAGAGCATAAAGAAAAAATAAATGAATGTAGACTGAATTGTCATCTGGTTGTCAGTTGTTATTACCATGAGGAATCTTCGTAGGATTTTATAGGAGATCATATTATGTTTAAAAAATTGTTTTCAAAAATCACCAAATGTGACTTTGCCAGCGGCGTGGCGAAACTAAGGGTAAAAAATAACCGATTAGAACTGGTTTATGCAAATACCAACATCAGCAGTGATATATGCATCCATACAGCAATGTTGATTGAAGGCCAATGGTTGAGCTCATCTGACGGGCTTTGGAGCAGTGAGAAGAAAAAAGATACCCTGCATATTACTATTGACTGGAAGGAAATTCCTATACGCCATCTTTGGCAGATCAGAAGGATTGAAAACGGATTTAACTGGATAGTTTATATGGATATAAAATCAGAGGTCAAAATTGAAAAAATGATTTGCGGGATTATGCTCAAAAGTGATTATGAGAAATGGATAAGCGCTGTGGAAGAAGGGAGCTTTCCTGCTTTTAGTAAATCCTGGGGTAATGTTTTTCTGCAGGATACCGAAGGTAAATTATTGGGAGTTCGCAATCAGAATGATTTTCCTGGTGTCATATTTGAAAATCTGCAGCACGGGGAGCTTTTACTACAGAATTCTCCTGATGACTCGCAAAGCCGGGCTTTGCGGATTGAGCAGGATTTTCATAGCGAAGTATTAAAGGTTAATCGTTACAAACCTTTCAACCTGAACCTTTATTTACTGGAAAACATGGGAGAAACTGATGATTTTATAGATAAAAAAAATAAACAGCTGCTTGAGCAAAGGCAGATTATAGAAGGCAAATTAAAGCTGGAGCTTGAGCATTCCACAATACATCTTTACTGGGATGAGTTAAAGCTGACGGCAAATCAGGGACTGCATTCGGCATTAATGGTGGGTGGGGAGTGGTTTGATTCTAGTTACGCGCAATGGAAAGTGCAAAGGATAAATGCCCAGTGCATTTATATAGATATTGACTGGCGCCCATTGCCGATAAAGCAGTCATGGCAATTGACTATAAATAACGGAACATCATTCGACTGGAAAGTCAAAACGCAGTTAAAAGAAAAAAGAGAGGACTTGATAGGTAAAATGTCATTAGGCCTGGTTCTTAATCCTGATTATAAAGAGTGGCTGGGTGTATATGAGTCAGGCAGGTTTCCTGTGGATTTCGGTTCTTGGCAGGAAATGATCGAAGATATGCCTGAGGGGGCTATTGGTTTAAAAAATGCTGCGAAGCTTCCTGGAATAATATTCAAAAATACAGATGGATACAAACCAAAGCTTTTGGTGCAAAACGGAGATAAAGACGCTAAAGCCCGTTTTCTGCAATCAGTTAGTGCTGATGAATTTGAATTTCACCAACAGATTAAAATAGTAGAGGATAAAAAGGACATTGAGGAATTTATCAAGGGAAAAATGGATGAAGAGATCCTGCGTAGTGGAATTTCATTAGGCAGTATGAAACTTGTTTGTAGTAAAGGTAAAGTTCGTTTATTCTGGAAAGACAAAGAAATTACTACTGATATTGGTTTGCATTCAGCTGTTTGCTCCGGAGGACGCTGGTATGATTCGGGTAAAATGAAATGGGATATCAAAAAAGTAACGGATAAAAAGCTTAAGATATGTGTTGATTTTAATCCGTTCCCGGCAATTCAGACCTGGGAGTTAGATTTTAGTTCAAGCAATGTCTTTTCCTGGAAAATATCAATGAAATTGTTAAAGCCTGTTGAAATAAGCGAACATAAAGCGGGAATTATCCTCAACGGTGCTTATAAAGAGTGGTTCAATTCTTTTGAGGACGGTAAATTTCCGGAAAAATTCAGTTATTGGCACGATATAATTCGCAATAGGGACGCAGAGACATTCGGGGCCTATCCTGCAGGTGATTTGCCAGGAGTAATGCTAAGCCTTGATGAAAAGCATCTATCTTTGATCCAGAATACGGATGAGAATATAAGCGGCCGTGTTTTTCAAGGCCAGGTTGTAGAAACAGAGGAAACAAAGCTATACGAAAAACAAGAATTTGATTGTTTTGCAGCTGTTCTAAAGTTAGTCGAAGACCGCAGCCAGATTGCGGAGTATAAAAAAGAAGCTCAGCCGCTGTCATATGAGAGTGAAACAATATATCTATATGCGGACAATGCCTTTTTACATAATAGAATAGCAGGGGTAGATGATTTTGAGGAAAAGATTAAAAAGATCAAAGCATTGATCAATCAAAATAAGAAATTCAAGATTACTATTGGTGTTTCCAGATATAACTTTTTTAAGCTGGAGCAAGTGTTGAAGTTTGTTTTGAGTTTAAAGGGCAAAAACATTGATTTGCGTTCGTCGAAATTAAATATTTTGCCGCTTAGACGTTTGCGCCGGAATTCTATTGAATATTTTGAGGCGCTTAAAAAAATAGCTATGCAAGAAGGTGGAGTAAACTTTGCTTTAATTGATCGAGATTTCTTCAAGATGATAACGTCAATTTACGCACAGGCTGATTCCGGGAACGAACGTCAGCTACTGAGACTTTTGGGAGTTTTATGCGAACATGCCTTTATTGGGCCTGCGATAATAGTCATTGATCCGTATCATCGTTGTAATGCAAATTGTATCCATTGTTGGGTGCATACTCCGGGAGTAAGCCATCCTAAAGAATACTATGACATGAAACTTGATGTGAATAAGTTTAAGGCTATTGCGGATGATCTGGGAGACTTGATGGTTGATCTGATCATTTTTCAGGGAGACGGTGAGCCATTAATGCATGATCGTTTCTTTGATATGGTCAAATATGCTCGGGATAAGGGTATTCAGGTTTCTTTTTTTACTAATGGTATCCTTTTGAATAAGGGCCATGCAGATACTTCTCTGGAAAATGGAATAAGCGAAATATTCTGCAGTTTACCGGCTGGAACTGCTAAGACATTTGCAAAGATCAATTCCAAGCAAAGTGAGAAGACCTTTGACGATATTTTGAAAAATTTAAAATATTTATGTGATAAAAAAAAGAGAAAAACGGGGAATAAACCAAGATTGATAATGACTCATGTAATTCATAATCAAAACGCGCATGAGCTTGTTGAAATGGCTAGGAATGATATTGAAATTGGCGCTGATGTCATGCGTTTTTATCTGATCCGTTTGGATGAAAATATTGAGTTTTTGAAATTAAAGGCTGAAGATCTTGAAAAAATAAAGACTTCAATGGTACAGATAAAGCAACTTGCAAAAGGTAAGGATATACAACTCTTAGACACCACTGATTTTCAGCTTGAGAACTTTGAACAAGAAAGCGGCTCTTGGTCGGGAAACGTGTTTCTTGAAAAGGGTTGTACTCTTGGCTGGAATTTTTGTCTTATTCCGGCATCAGGGGAGGTGAGTTTTTGTTGTCATTTGAGAACAGTCGGGTATTTGGCAGAAAAAGGGTTTAAGGCTATTTGGAACTCCGACGATTATAAGCGTTTTCGCTACCAGGCTAAATTTTTGAGTAAAAACGCAAAGGAAAAATTCCTGAACGGTACATCTCTTTTTGATGAATATTGCCAGCATTGTGATACACATCAGGTGATAAGAGATGTTTGGGATCAATTTAAATTATATAATTTAGAGGAATTTTTTAGCGGCTGATGAAATTTAGAATCGCATGGTCCGTAAATAGGGGAAATAAAAAGTACAAAGCAACTTTGTGTGGAGGTTTTCTGCTTATTATTTGCGGTGCCTTGATCTCGGTGATATTGGCTGAGCTGTTTGTGAGATATTTTGTTGATTTGCCGCTTGAAAAGGAGTATCTGCGGTTTGGTTGTAACGATTATGAGAAGTTTGATCCTGAGAATTATGATAGAGATCTATTTTGGAAACCGACTGAAGAATTTAAAAATGTTGAATACTCGATTAAAAAGCCAGAAAATACGTTCAGAATTATCTGTATTGGTGATTCTATAACTCAAGGTGACGCGCAGGAAAAAGGTCTTTTGCCCAGAGAGCAAACTTATGTTTATAAATTAGAGCGGCTGTTTTCAAAGGAATTTAAGGCAAAGAACATTGAAGTTATAAACGCGGGCAGCGGGGGATATAGTTCTTTGCAGGGGCTAAGGTATCTTAAAAGAACATTGTGGAAATATGAACCTGATTTGGTAGTAAGCTGGTTTGGTATAAACGATTACTATTACTCTTTGTTTTATCCTGACAAAGAGCAGAGATTGCCGGAGGATAAGGCTCTGAGATCGGGAACAATCCTGTCAAAAAGCAGACTGTTGCTATTTGTTAAAAATTTTACTTTGATAAGAAGATCATTGAAAAAGCCTGTAGTTCGAGTGCCGCCTGATGATTTCTATGAAAATTGCGAAGAAATGCTTATTTTTTCAAAGGAAAATAGGTTTAAGATAGTTTTTGTCGCTCCTTTTCAGTATGGACAGTATAATAATATAGAATATTTTGAGGGCTATATGGAAAAGCTGGCTGATCTTGAAAAAAAGTATGGGTGCCAAATAATATATCTAAAACCATATCTCTCAGGAATAGACCTGAAAAGTATTTATGTGGATACGTGCCACTTTAATGAAGCCGGGAACATGATCCTGGGCTATGCTCTATCTGAATCTCTTAGAGGATATATAAAATGAAAAAGTTTAAATAAGAGATGTGAATGAAGTTCATGTAAAATGAAAAGCACTAATTTCATCTTCAGGAAAAATATAATACTCGTGGTTTCTTTTTAGAAAAGCAATGAAAAAATGATCGATGCTGAACCTTTTAAGTGAGGTTTTAAAATAGAGCAAAGGAAAGAAATGGTTGAAAGTAAGTTTGATAGCTGAAATGGGAGCATTGCCCAAAAATAGGCGAATAAATAGGCAGGGATCATGAAGTTGAAATTAATTTTGAAAAAGGGGCGGAAGAACATAAAAATCAGTTTGCCGGCAGTTGTTTTGATGCTTTGCTTTGGGATTGTGGGGGGATTTTTAGTGGCTGAATTCATGGTCAGGAAGACAATCGTTTTTCCTCTAGATAGGGAGTATGGCAAATTTCTTCATCTATCCGGGTTCTCGATCCCCAAGGCCAATGTTGATGAAAAATTATTTTGGAAATCTTCGCCAGAGTTTAGAGGTGTCCCGCATTCAATTGAGAAAAAAAAAAGGGTTTTCAGAGTAGTCTGCCTGGGGGATTCTGTGACGCAGAGCCATGGTGCTGACGGGTATCCTCTGCCGCTTGAGAATACGTATGTTTTTTACTTGGAAAAAATTCTGGAGAGTAGTTTTGAAACTATGGATTTTGAAGCGATTAATGCTGGAGTAGGGGGATACAGCTCTCTGCAGGGGGTAAGATATCTACAAAATAAATTGATCAAATATGGTCCTGATTTGGTTGTAGTCTGGTTCGGCGTAAATGATGACTCTGATGCATTGTTTTTCCCCGATAAGGATCAGAGGATTGGGAAAAAAATTATTTCAGGAAAAAATAAACTTTTAGAAAATAGTAAATTTTATCTTTTTTTAAAAAACGTGATATTCAAGCCGAGATTAAGAAGAGTGTCTAAGAAAAATTATTACGAAAATTGCAGGGAAATGCTGCTGCTTGGGGCAGATAATAATTGCGAAGCTGTTTTTGTGGTCCCGGTTGAGATTGAAAACGGCAGGATAGAATACTATGCGGAATATAAAGAAGCTTTGGAAAGATTGAAAATTGATTATAACTGCGCGATTATTGATATAAGGGATAGATTGAATGCGGATAGCCGTATAAGCGAATTTTTTATTGATAATTGCCATGCAACAGCTGAGGGAAATAGGCTGATTGCGGAAGCGATAGTTGAAGAACTTAGACAAAAGGGAATAATTAAAGAAAAGGACTGATCGTCCATTGCCATACGACAAAAAAATGGAATCTGCTTATAGTAACTCATATTGTTAACCAATTTAATGAGAGACTGGAAAAAATAGCATTATAAAGGTGAAAGCTAAATGAAAATATTACTGGTAAATTTACCATGGAAAAGTGGTAGTCGTTGGGGGGTACGTGCAGGTTCACGTTGGCCGCATATTAAAGATCAGACGGAGGAGAATTATTTGTCGTTTCCTTTTTACCTCGCATATGCTGTTGCCTTGCTGAAAAAACATGGATTTGACGCGCATATTATAGATGCTATTGCCCAGAAGACATCTTATGATTCGTTTTATAAAGAAATTATATCTTTAAAACCTGATTTGCTTGTAGTGGAAACTTCTACAGTTACGTTAAATCATGATATCAGATTTCTCTCTCGTTTTAATGGTGATTTTCAAATTGCTCTATGCGGTCCTGATGTTCATATCGCAAGAGTGGATTTCTTAAATAAAAATAAGAACATTGATTATGTTCTATACGGTGAGTATGAAGCAACTCTGCTTGAGCTCACTCAGAAACTAAAAAATAATCAAGCACTTGATGCTCTTAACGGTTTACTGCATAGACAAGGAGGTAAAGCTATTAAAAACCCTCCTAGGGAGCTTATCGAAGACCTTGATTGGCTGCCATGGCCTGAGCGAAAACTGCTTCTAATAAAAAAATACAATGACGCCCCGGGAGATATACCCTTGCCCTGTGCTTCCATGTGGGCAAGCAGGGGATGTCCTTATAAATGCTCCTTTTGCTTGTGGCCTCAGGTTATGTATGGGGGTAATTCCTACAGGGTCAGAAGTGTTAAGAATGTTGTTGATGAGATGGAGTATTTAGTTAATGATCTTGGATTTAAGTCTGTTTATTTTGATGATGATACTTGGAATATCGGCAGAAAGAGAATGCTTGATTTCTGTCAAGAGTTGAAACACAGAGATCTGCAAATACCCTGGGCGATTATGGCCAGAGCTGAATTAATGGATGAGGCTCTTCTTGAAGTAATGCGTGATGCAGGGCTTTTTGCCGTTAAATATGGCATTGAGTCATCTTCACAAAAGATATTAGATGATACTGGAAAGGGACTTAATCTCAAAAAAGCTGAAGAGATAATAAAGTATACAAAATATTTGGGAATAAGAACACATCTTACATTTACCTTCGGCCTAATTGGAGAGACGCGGGAAACAATAAAGAATACTATTGATTATGCGCTTTTGCTTAATCCTACATCAGTTCAGTTTTCACTGGCAACACCTTTTCCTGGGACTAAGTTCTATAAACAAATGGATGAAAAGGGATATCTCTTGACTAAGGATCTTGAAAAATTTGACGGCAATCACAGCAGTGTTATCCGCACGGAAAAACTGACAGCAAAACAGCTTGAAAATGCAAAAAAACAGGCTTATGCAAGATGGCATGAACATTATCAGATAAAACGCAAAAAACTTGCTTTTGAACAAAAACCCTTGAGAGCAAAGTTGAAAAGCTCGTTGGTTGAAAAGGGAGTTTTGAAAACAGTGATGAAAGTGCTCAGGTTTTTTATAAAGAATATATTTTTTATACCAGGACGTATTAGAAATTTTTTAAGCAAAAATCTCTGGATTATAGAGGAAGTAATCTTAAATGGTAGTATTAAGATAAAGTTTGGTGAAGGGCAGGTGCGTCTTTTTTGGAAGGATAGAGAAATAAGTAAAGGCGTTGGGTTGACTACATCTTTCTATTATGGAGAACGGTGGTATGATTCATCTCAGGCAAATTGGAAACTGGAAAAAGAATCTGCTAATGCAATAACAGTAAAATTAAATTGGGATGAGGTCCCTGTAAGGCAATACTGGAAGATTTCCGTTAATTCAGATCATGACATCCATTGGACTACAGAAATGGATGTAAAAAGAGCTGTGCAGCTTTTGGAATATAAGTCTGGAATTATGCTGCAGCCTGAGTTTGATATGTGGAAAGATGACCTAGGAGTTGGTAAATTCCCTCAATTGCAGGATTGGGAGGAAATCGAACTTTATAATTCGAAAAGCAAGGTATTAACTGCTCTGCAATCAGGCTCAGAGCAGGGCAATAGGTTTCCGGTGGTTGAGCTTTCTCTTTTGGGTCAGATGGGAAAAAATACATATCCGCAGATACAAAATACTGATTTAAAGACTAAAGCAAGAATTATACAGATGCGTTGTTTAAAAATAGAACAATTCGCTCCAGGTAAGTATGGTTATTTCGATTTAAAATTGAAATTAAAAGAGAGTCCTGCTCAGCAAACATTGTCTGCTTATAAAAGTAAAGTGCCTTTGAAATTTTTTAAGAATCAATTGAAAAACCAAGGGCTGCTAGAAGTTTTAAAAAAAATGCGTCCTAAAAAAATTGCCGGGCACTATTTGGATATCCTGGGAGTGCTTGACGGCAGCCATGCTTACAAGGGGCCTTTTTGTGTCCAAATTGATTTGACAAATGATTGTAATAATGATTGCATCGGATGCTGGTGTAATTCACCATTATTAAAAGACAAGAAAATTAGTGATAATATTAAAGGGCAGACTCTACCGCTGGAAGTGGTAAAAAAAACAATCGATCAGCTTCATGCTATGGGAACGAAAGAAATATACTTTGCTGGCGGTGGAGAACCTTTTATGCACCCTAATATTATGGATATATTAGAGCATGTTAAGTCAAAAGAGCTGCGAGTCTATATAAATACTAATTTTACGCTTGTTAATGAAGATATTGTTAAAAGATTGGTTGATCTTAAGGTAGACAACCTAGTTATCAGTGTTTGGGCTGGTGAGCCGGATACATATGTAAAAACTCATCCTAATAAGTCTCCTGAGATGTTTTTTCAAATAAAAGGAATGTTAAAGCTTCTTAATTCAATGAAAAAGGACTTACCGCATACGAATATATATAATGTGATTTCAAATGTGAATTATGATGAGCTAGAACTTATGGTAGATTTTGCTATAGATACTGGTTCAAATTCATTAGAATTTACAGTTATAGATACAATACCAAAGGCTACTGACTCTTTGATACTAACTGATGTTCAAAGGAAGCAGGTGGTTAAAAGTGCAAAAAATATAGATGAGCGTTTAAGAACAAAGGATAAGAATAAGATAAAAGTTCTTGGTTTTGAGCAATTTGTTCGCAGGGTTAGTAATACGGATGCAAAAAGAGCTAAATATGATAAGGATATTCTCTCTGACATGCCTTGTTATATCGGTTGGCTGTTTGCAAGGATACTTGCTGATGGCAATGTGAACTTTTGTCTTAAGGCGCATAGGATTCCTGTGGGTAATGTCTATGCGAATAGCTTTCTTGACATATGGAATAATAGGAAACAGCAGGAATTTAGAAAACGGGCCTTGTGCGCATCAAAAGATGATGTATTCTTCTCTTTTATAGGTAATGATCCTAATGCTTTGGTAGGATGTTATAAAAGTTGTGATGACCTGGCTCGCAATGTACATATGCATAAAAAAATCCAGTCTTTAAGTGCTATCGAAATATATTTTCTCAGAGTACTTTTATTTTGTATGAAAATTAAAAGATGTTTTAAAGATAAAAAAATAAAGCAGACTTTGCGTTCACATGTGCAGTGGAAAACAAAACAGGCGCAAGGTAAAATAGCTCAGGGTAAGCTGCATGTCGAAATGCATGAGGGGGGTGTGAAACTTTTTTGGAATAAACAGGAATTAACACAGGGGGTTGGATTGAATTCATCTGTTTGTATTTTTGGCCTTTGGTATGATTCTTCAAAAGCAATATGGGAGGTGACTAAGCATAGCGATGATGAACTGATTATTAAAAACAACTGGCGCAATATTCCCATAGCTCAGGAATGGCGCATTAAGTTTGATGGCCAAAATTTATTATTGTGGCAGATTAGTATGAGTGTTGACTCAAAAATTGAAATAGAGGAGAGTAAAGCGAGTATTATGCTTTCTCTTGAATATGCCAAATGGAATACAAATGAAGAACGTGGTAAATTCTCGGCAGTTATGTCCTGGAAAGAGGTTAATATAAAAAATTTGCAAGTTAAACAGGTTGGTGTGCAATGCGTAAAGAATAACGGACACATAATGCCTGATATAAGTTTTGATTTTACTTGCACACCGGGAGGAGTAAAGCCGCAGGTCCAAAATTCCGATAAGATCATAAATGCCAGGGTGATATCCGCACTGTGTACTGAACAAAATGGTGGTAAGGTTTTCTTGCCTGGCAGCTATGAATGTTTTTCTACGAAAATCAATATAGGGGATAATGATGATTAAGATAGCGCTGATAAATTGTCCTCCATGGGGTGTGGTTATGCCTCCTTTGGGGATTGCCTATATTTCCGCTTATCTTAAGTCAAAAGGAAAAGAGATAGATATCCTTGATTTGAACTTGGATTTATATAGAAAAGCTAATGCTGAGCAAAGGCTTTTTTGGGATCTGGATACGATTAATAAAATACCTCCTGTTGAGATAGCAAAAAGGCTGTATGAGCATTTCAATAAAGAAATTGATCTTTTTATTGATCAATTAAGCAGGTTTTCTATTGTGGGGTTTTCTGCCAACAACTTAATAAGCACTACCTTTGCCGGCATAGTTTCCGGACTCATCAAATTGAAATATCCTGAAAAAATTATAGTTTTAGGCGGGCCGGGATGTTTTCATAGCTGGGATCGTAATTCGGTGCCTAAGGATGCGGTTGATTTTTTTGTTATCGGTGAGGGGGAGGAAGTTTTTGAGCAATTTATAGATTATTTTTCTTATACCGAGAATCCATCCATTAGAGAACTTAAAATCCCCGGTCTGCTGCATAATAACGCAGTAAGAAAGCAAAAATTTTATCCCGCTGTTTTCGTGAAAGACTTAGATTCGATACCTTCCCCTGATTTTAAGAAATTCGATTTAACGCAATATAATTATGGACAGAAGTATCGCCCATTGCCTATGTTGATGAGTAGAGGATGCATTAACAGATGTAGTTATTGCATAGACTGGTATATGTGCTCAAATTTCCGGGTGAGGAAGCCGGAGAATATAATGTCTGAGATTGAACATCATACAAAGGTCTATGGAATAACCCATGTTGAGTTTAATGATTTGCTTTGTAATGGTAATCTTGTTCATCTTGAGAAATTCTGCGATCTGCTTATTAGTTCTGACTGTGATATAAGATGGATTAGCTATGCCGCAATAAGAAAAAATATGAGTGATGAATTGCTTAAGAAAATCAAAAAATCAGGATGCAATTCGCTTTGCTATGGAATAGAAAGCGGTTCTGATGAGATCCTAAAGCGCATGAATAAACATTACACCAGCGCCGATGCGTCCGATTTGATAAGAAGGACATATGTTGAGGGTATAGAAGTTCGGATGAATATAATAGTAGGATTTCCTGGAGAGACTGAGTCTGATTTTGAGCAAACACTTGATTTCGTGCGCCAAAATAAAAAATACATCACTCAGGTAACAAATGTTTCCTCATTTGTTCTTATGCCTGGTTCTGATTTAGCTATTTATCCTCAGCGCTTCGGCATAAAATATTTGGATATTACTGATCCTGGGAGTTGGACGGATGCTTTAGGCCTTAGCCAGGATATCCGTAATGCCAGAGTATCGCGTACTTGTGAACTGTTGGAAACTCTTAAGATCAGGAATCTCATAGTTAATTATCAAAAGAAAACCCGCGAAATTAAAAAAACTACTAATAAGAAACCTGCTTGCCGTGAGATTAGCACTAATCATCCTGGTGTGACTCAGCTAGTAGAACATGTGAATTGCTTTAAGCCAGTGAATAAAACGCTTTTCAAAAAAATATTACTTTTATTCCTATTCGGTTTTTCTCTAATAATGGATTTATATTTGTTAGTTTTAAAGAGAGTAAGGGGTTCAATAATCTTTCCAGGAAGCTGAAAAAACAGCTCATAGCTTAGCATGAAAAGCATGCTAGCTCGTAGCTGATGGCTGATAGCATAAAGCATGAAACCGAAGGACGATGGACGACCGCTGCGCTAGGATGAGGGACGCAAATCAAGTAAAAATTGGTTCTTTCTTAAATAAGTTGAACTTTGTGAAAGATGCTGGAAAAATTTTTAAGCGCATTCACAAATTTAGGTAAATCTACGTTATGTTTTTGGGTACCATTGACATCATTGACATCATTGATGTCAATGGCGCGAGGACTGTCTGAGCTTCTCCTGGCGATAAGCCGAGAGGCGAGTTCCACAGCGCCAAAAACATGGCATGGATTTTCCGATCCCGCTGTTCTTTTGCGGGAAAATTGGTGCTGAGTGTAAAATTTATCCATCATCTTGTCACCTTATCACTTATATAATTTTTATCAACTTATTTACGAAAGAACCTAAAAAGTAAGAAGGTAAAAGTAAAAAGTAGGAATACGTTGTCGAAAAAATAAATTAACCGCAGAAGAACGCAGTTACAAGTAAAAAGTACCCCTTCGCCTCTGCTCAGGGTCCGGTGTGAAAACTAGGGAAAAGGTAAAAGTAAAAAGGAAGGTGCATGAAAATATTAATGGTACACCCACATGATTTGTTTTCGAGGCAAGAGCCCTGGACTACGCGAATAAAAAATATTGCGGCTGAATTCAGGTTAAAAAATCATAGTGTTAAAGTTGTATATTTCCCTCTTGTTTACCGTAAAGGCAATAAAAGATTTTACAAGGGCGGTATAGAATTTATACCTTTATCAAGACAGGTAGGCGAGGGGAATTTTTTAAAAAATATTCGATTTTTCATCAAAGAAAGTAAATGGGCGGATATAATTCATTTTCAAAAATGCTTTCACTATGCTGCAATGCCAGCACTGATAGGAGGGTTTCTAAATAAAAAACCAATGCATTATGACTGGGATGATTGGGAAATAAAAATATTCCATTATTGCGCTAAACAGCCAAGGCTTGTCGGAATATTTCTTCAGGTATTGGAAAGGTTTATGCCCTTACTCTGCGATACTGTGTCTGTGTCGAGTTTTAGATTAAAACAGGAATGTCAGCGTTATGGAGTAAAGGAAAACCGTATTTTTATGGCACCTGTGGGAGCTGATCTTGCGCTATTTCATCCTCAGATTTCCTCTGTTAGAATAAGAGAACGCTATAATATAGAAACACCGATTATAAGCTATATCGGACAGCTGCATGGCGGACAGTACGCGGAGCAATTTATAAAGGCGGCAAAAATAGTGCTCAACAGTGTAAATGACCTTACGTTTATGATCGTCGGGGGAGGATATCGCCTTAATGAGCTGAGGACTTTGGCGAGTGCTTTGGAAATAGAGGAAAATATTATCTTTACAGATTCTGTTTCGCATAAAGAGGTTCCTTTATTTATGGCTGCTGCGGATATTGCGATTGCCTGTTTTGAAGACAATGATATTACCCGTTGTAAAAGCCCGCTTAAAATAGCCGAATATATGGCTTGCGGAAAGCCTATTGTAGCCAGCAATGTTGGAGAGGTGAAAAATATGCTTGGCGGAGTGGGTGTTATGACAGAGCCTGATAATCCAGAGGACTTAGCACGGGGAATAATTAAACTGCTTGAAGATGAGCCTCTGAGAAAACGTTTATCTCAAAAGGCACGTGATAGGGCTGAAGTAATATACAATTGGAGAAATACATCGGATAATTTATTAAGAGCATATAGTGTTGCTTTAGAACAATAAAAAAACAATAGAAAGTATTAAGGTTCACCTGATTTTATAGTTTTAAATAGCATGAGGGGTATAAATAATATGAGATTATCAATAGTAATACCAGTTTTCAATGAACAAGGCAGCTTGAATGCCTTACATAAAAAGCTTAGTTCTGTTTTAGAGAAGATGGATATGTCCTATGAAGTTATTTTTATTGATGACGCTAGCACTGATCAGAGTTCCGCTATTTTAAATGAAATTAAAAAGCAAGATGGCAAAGTCAAAATAATTACATTGATTAGAAATTATGGTCAAACTCAGGCGATTTCCGCTGGAGTTGATGAGGCCCTTGGTGAAATAATTGTTACTATGGATGCCGATCTCCAAAATGATCCTGCTGATATTCCCAGGATTCTGGCTAAGTTAGATGAGGGTTATGACGTTGTAAGCGGCTGGCGTAAAAAGAGAAAAGATGGTTTATGGCTGAGAAAAATTCCTTCGAATATGGCAAATTTAATAAGTGTCTGGATTACAGGAGTAAAGATTCATGATTTGGGATGCGCGTTAAAGGCCTACAGATACCGGGTTTTGAAGAATATTGAGTTTCACGGTGAAATTCATAGATTGCTTCCTTTGTATGCCGCTATTCAGGGGGCTAAAATAACAGAAATATCGGTTAAACATCAGAAAAGAAAATATGGTAAGTCTAAATATGGGATTTCACGTTTGTTTAAGGTTATTCTTGATTTGTTTGCGGTAATGTTTATGTGGAAATTTCTTCCCAAGCCTATTTATGCTTTTGGAGGGATAGGATTGGCTTCAGTAAGTTTTTCCGGGGCTATTGGATTGTTTATAATTTTTAGAAAAATATTTTTAGCAGGTGTTTGGGTAAGTCCACTTCTGTTTATTTTTGTTATTTTCTTCTTGATAGGAATTCAGTTTATGCTTATGGGAATTATTGCTGAATTTATCTTGAGGCTTTATTGCGGAGTGAAGGATATTAAGAGATATAAAGTAAAACATAAGGAGTAGAATTTTTTAAGTGAAAATATTGGGAATTTGTGATAGTCAGGATGCAGGAGCGGTACTATTAGCTACTGAGAGTAACGAGTTAACTGCTGTAAATGAGGAGAGGATCTCGCGAGTTAAATTAGCGGGAGGATTTCCTCTGGGCTCTATTAAAGAAGTACTGAGATTGAAAAATACCAAACCCGAAGAAGTGGGGTTGGTTGCGGTTGCTTCACATATGACGCCATCATTTATTTTTAGAGGTTTGAGTCTTTTACATCGAAAATTAAAGCAAGAGAACAAGCAGTTTAGTTTATTGCTGTCTTTATATATTCTTTATCAAGTTATTGCTAAATGCAGTATATTATTGGAGTTTATTGATTCAAGGTTATCCTCCTTAATTATACAGAGAAAGTTAAAGAAAATTGGCATAAAGGCTGACTTATGTATGGTCGAACACCATCATGCGCACGCGTTTGCTGCTTATGTTACTTCCGGCATGGAAAAGTCACTAGTATTTACGATTGATGGATTAGGGGACGGAGTATCTTTCAGCGTGAATATTGGCGAAAATGGCAGCCTTAGGCGTATATATGAGGGGAAAGCTCTGAATGACATAACGCTTTACTACTCAAGACTAACGGAGTTTCTTGGATTTACTCCGATAAGGGATGAAGGAAAGGTCATGGGGCTTGCTGCCTATTCCGATGATCAGAGTGTATTAAATGAAGCCCAAAAATTACTGCGCAGTCACAACGGAAGATTCAAAAGAAGAAATATTTTTTATTCTTTTTCAAAAGACAAAAAAATTTTTCAAAAACTTAGATTAAAGCCTCGAGAAGATATTGCAGCTTCTTTTCAGACCCATGCTGAGAATACGATCTGTGATATTGTACGCTATTGGGTGAATAGAACAGGGATTAGGGAGGTAGCACTTGGCGGGGGCTTTTTTGCAAACATTAAAGTCAACCAGCGAATTGCCCAGATGAATGAGGTCTCCAGTGTCTATGTTTATCCGCATATGGGAGATGGGGGATTGGCTTTGGGAGCTGTTTATGCTTTGTCTAAAACACAACCTTTCAAATTCAAGGATCTCTTCCTGGGAACTGCTTATTCCGATGAGCAGATTCAAAAAATTTTAAATAAATATGGTTTGCAATATAAAAGGATCAATAATATTGAACAGAAGATTGCTTTTTTATTGAGTGAGGGCAAAATAGTGGCGCGTTTTAACGGCGCTATGGAATATGGGCCGCGTGCTTTGGGGAACCGTTCTATCCTTGCTCAGGCAACGGATCCTGGGATTCAGGAGCAACTAAACAAAAAGTTAGGTAGAGATACTTTTATGCCTTTTGCTCCTGCAATGTTGATTGAAAATAAAAATGATTGCTGCGTAGGAGCGGCTAAGGCGTCTTATTCAGCGGTATTTATGAATATAAGTTTTCCCTGTACAGACTATTTTAAAAAATTATGTCCTGCCGCAGTTCACAGGGATGGAACTACTCGGCCGCAGTTTGTTTCTATGGAAAGTAACTTAGGTTTTTATAAGATTTTAAGTGAATACAATGAGCTTACTGGGATTCCGGCATTAATTAACACAAGCTTTAATATTCATGAAGAGCCAATAGTGAGAACGCCAGAGGATGCAGTACATGCTTTTAAAACGGGCAATCTGGATTATTTGGCAATCAATAATTTTCTATTAAAAGGAGGCTCTAATGAAAAAGGAAAAGCGTAAAAATTTTTTAGATTGGTTTTTTGAGGAAGATAAATCAGATGGATTAGAAGGGAAAGAAGATGAAGTAATTGAAATAAATTTTTTTCAAGCGCTAACGATAATTATTATTACAATGTGTTTTTTGCTTTTAATATCTTATTCGCACTTAAAGACTTACTTTAAAAAGCCGACATTTAATGTTAGCCAATATATAGATTCTAAAATCGAGAAAAATTTCTTTCTCAATGGAAAAAACCTGGAAAATAGTGATTTCAGCCAAGGATTAAAGCATTGGGTGAGCTCTGACGGAGGAGATCTTTTTCCTGGGTCAAAAAGTATCGTTGAACTTGATGCAAAGGAATATTACTCAGCTCCTTACAGTATTCAGATTAAGTCAATAAAACCGGCAAACCGTTATCATTACTCTAAAAATAAACACAAATATATAATAAACAATGCTTATGGATATAAGGAGACAGATCACTGGCTTGGAGTAATAGCTGGTACAGATATTACGGCCAGCCTTTGGTATAGAGGGGATGTAGTTCTTTTTTCTATCATTGGTTTATTGGAGTATGGGCAATGGAAGGGATTAGGAAAGACCACTGGTTTGGCATCAGATGATTGGACTCCATTAAGTTTGAGAATACATGTTCCTTCTGATGTTCGGGCAATTGCATTGGAGATCACCTTGAATCAGGCCCAGGGCATGCCTTTGCCTATTGTGTGGATAGATGATGTAAAAGTTAAAGTTAAAAACAATGAAAACTAAAAATACCAATAGAACTCACATAATATTGCTGATTTTACTGCTTTCTCTGCACTTTCTGAGCAATGTTGTTTTTTTAAAGGGTAATCCCTTTCCTGAAGGAAAGGATAGTTATGCGCATGCAAGCAGTTTTCTTAATTTTGCGCAAATTGCAAGCTCAGGATTAGAACATCCCTTTTATGTGCAAGAGAAAGGCCTTCTATTTAGTCTTGTGTTCACATCTTTTGATTATCCGCCTTTATTTTACTTTGTATCTTTTCTGCTGAATTTAATTTCACCGTTAATATTTATGAACGGTGCTGTTTTATCCTCAAGCCTGTTTTTTATGCTTCTTCTCTTAGGTATTTATAAGATTGGTGCCAAAATGAGCAAGGATACAGGTATTTTAGCTGCATTTATCTGCAGTTTTTATCCTATTATCCATCAAACCTCGAGACATTTTAATTTGGAGCTAGCTACAAGTGCAATGGTTGCTTTAAGTATTTGGCTGCTTGTTGAAACGGAATATTTTGAGAATAATAGATATTCTATTTTACTTGGCATTATGTTGGGACTGGGGATGCTAACAAAACAAACATTTATTGTTTATATATCAGTTGTGTTTATTTTTTATGTTTGGATCTCATTTAAAGTGAAGGCAAAGAATAAAGTAAATCATAAATTAAAGCGTAATAATTTATTAAGAATAATAGGGATAGCAGTAATTATAAGCAGCATATTTTATTTTAACAAACTGGTTTTTGCCAGTGTAGCTCATAGAGCTTTTTTCCCAGGAGCTGTAATGGGGGGGGGGATATTATCTTTAAAACATCTATTGTATTATCCTTTTTCCCTAAAGAATACTATTGGTTTATTTTTCATCCTAGTTTTTCTTATGGGTATTCTGCCGAATAAAAAGATGGATTCATTCTATAGACGTTTATTGTTCCTTTGGTTGATCGCGCCTGTTGTGCTGCTTAGCTTTTTTTCTTTAAAATATGCTGAGTATACAATTGCTGTAATTCCGGCAATGGCGCTGATATCCTCAGCAGGAATATTAGCTTTGCCTAAGCGGGCAAGGAGAATATGTATAGGGAGTGTTTGCCTGGTGAGTCTGATCTTATATGCGCAAACTATTTCCGGAAATGCTGGATCTTTTTATGCTCGCTATGATAATGAGAAAAATTACCATGTTTCCATCCTGCAAGTTACCGATGGTAATATCAATCAGTTTAACTCCGTTCCTGAATTACTAAAGTCAATGCAGGGGGAAAACGTAAAGATTGGCGTTTGCTATGACAGTATTGGCTTATTTTTTCCGACTTTTTTGGTTAAGAGGATTTTTGCTGTAACTAAAATGCAGTCTGCTGTAGTGGATTTGATGTTTAGGACTACAGTTTTTTTTAATAATCTGGACGATTTTGATTTTTTTATATATGTTTCGCTTAGTCAGAAGCATTGGCCGAGCAAACAATCTTTTGTTGAGTTTATAGAAGAGAATAACGAAAAATGTAATGTAAAAGTTGAATTTACTGATCAATTTTCTAATGACTATGTGTTTGCCGATAGAAAAAAGATTGTCATTGCCCAATATTTAGTAGATAAACTTATATCTATTAAACGAGAGTATGATCCTTATTGCTATATTAAATTCGATGATTCTGAGAATTTTTTATCAGAACATGTTTATATTTATAAATTCAGGAATGATGATGATTAAAGATATTTATTCTCAAATAAACAATTTGCATGTATTTAGTAAACTGTTTTCGTTAAAGCAAATTGTGAGTCGGATTTTTGATTATCCGTTGACGATTAATATTTTAATTACATCAGATTGTAACTTGAAGTGTAAGATTTGCTCAGCTAAAAAAATGATGGAAGAAAAAAAGCAGCTTAAAACATCTGAAATTACTAATTTTATAAATACGATTGCGAGATATAACCCTACTATTTTTATCGGTGGTGGGGAGCCTTTTATGCGGGAGGATATCTTAGAAATTTTTAAAACAATAAAGAACAATAAATTGCGTTTTGGTGCAGTTACTAATGGACTTTTACTTGATCGGAGTAAAGTTGATGCACTTTTAAGCGCTCAGCCGCAGGTAATGATTTTTTCTTTGCATGGCTCAGGTAAACTTCATGATGATGTTGTTGGGCACAAAGGAGCGTTTGAACTTTTGAATCGAAATATTAAATATTTAAATGCAAAAAGAAAAAATATGCGGCTGATATTAAATTGCGTTATAAGCGAAGAGAACTATGAATATCTTGAGGAAATGGTGGCCTTTGGGAAAGAAATCGGTGTGGATTTTGTAAGATTCGAACATCTGATTTTTCTTAATCATAAAGAGTATGAAAAACATATAGAAGTTAGTACAAAAACATTCCCACAGGATAAGTGTGAGTTGGCGACTTATATAAAAGATATTAACAATGTCAAAATAGGGCAGACACTTGAGAAAGCCATCCCGTATTTACGTCAAAAGTACAGAAACTTTGTTTTTTTTAAACCTTATCTGAATTTACAAGAACTTTCTTCTTGGTATAAAAGGGGTTTCTTTCCAAAGCGAAGATGCCTGTTTGTGCAGCATTCGTTGTATATTAAACCAAACGGAGACATAGTGCCGTGCCAGTTCTTTAACAATTTTGTTCTTGGTAATATTTTAAAAGATGATTTTATACAAGTTTGGAGATCGATGGAGCGGAAATCATTCAGCCAGCTGCTTAATAAACGCCTTTTACCGGGGTGTATTCGGTGTTGTAAATTGTAGAGGATAAGACACAGTAACCAGTAATCAGTGGACAGTTACCAGT
>JAGLQQ010000057.1 GCA_023136735.1 Candidatus Omnitrophota bacterium
CCACATTTAACGCGAAAGAACCGTATAACCACCTAAAAGGTGAAAAAAATGTTTATGGGGGGAAATCACAGCAAACAGCTAGGTGAAATTGTATTTACTCCTGCCATAAAGATTGACGGACAGGCATTCTCGTCCGCCTTAGGCGGGCTGCGGTAATCAGTCGATTTTTACACATCCTTGTAAATCGACTAATTAAAATCCGTAAATGCAATTCCCCCTAGCTGTTTAATGTTCCAAGAAAAAGTGTTTTCTATCTAGGAGTTGGGGTAATGCCCTTTTTGTTTGACAAATCGGTCTAAATCTTGTAAAATCTTTGGGTTAGGCGAATTAATTTATTTTTATATTTAGGGAGAATTTTGTATTATGTACGAATTTTCAGTTCTTGAAAATGGACTTAAAGCAGTCACTTGTAAATTAGCAAATACTAGATCTGCTGCTGTGGGTCTATGGGTTAAAACAGGCGGCAGATATGAGCCAAAAAAATTAAGCGGTATATCTCATTTTTTTGAGCATATTGTTTTTAAAGGCTCTAAAAAGCGATCCTATCGTCAGATAAAGGAGTCAATTGAGGGAGTTGGAGGAATGCTTAACGGTTTTACTTCTGAAGAAGTAACCTGCTTTTTAGCAAAGGTACTAAGTAAGCATATTCCTGTGGCATTGGATGTCTTACTTGATATGCTCCTTAATCCTTTAATACGTCAAAGTGATATTGATAAGGAAAGGCTGGTAATCTTCGAAGAAATTAAAATGTATTTTGATCTTCCTCATCATCTTGCTTATGATAATTTGCAAAAAATGCTTTGGCCTGAGCATGCCTTGGGACGAAATCTTGCAGGAGAGGTAAAAACTCTTAATGGAATTAACAAAGAACAGCTTTTGCAATTTAAAAAGAAGTATTACGACCTGAGTAATATGCTTATCTGTGTATGCGGGGATATAGAGCATTCGCAGCTTCTGAAAATGCTTGATGGAGTGTTTAAACATAAAGGCAGAAGCAGTAAGAAAAAGTATAAAAACAGCGGTTCTGAACAAGTAAGCGTAAATCAGAGGGAACCGCGAGTTAGTCTGATTAACAAGGAAACGCAGCAGTCGCATATTGCTTTAGGAACTCACTCACTTACACGTATTCATCCGCTGCGTTACGCGCTGATTCTTTTGCATATAATACTGGGTGCTAATATGTCAAGCAGGCTTTTCAATGAAGTGCGTGAGAAAAGAGGCTATGCCTACGAGATCGCGACTGCGGTAAAAAGGTATGATGATACCGGCGCGTTTATTGTTCATGCCGGTGTTGTCAATAAGAAGCTTATTGATGCTTGCAGCTTGATTCTTAAAGAGTTGAAAAAAACATGTAAGTCGCCTGTAAAAGCAACTGAGCTTTTAAGGGCGAAAGAGTACTTTTCCGGCCAGATGCTCATGTCGCTTGATGATAATTTGGACCGTATGGTCTGGGTCGGGGAAAAGCTTGTAAATAATAGAAAGGTGCTCGATCCAACTGAAATAATTAAAGCAGTTGATGCGGTTACCCCCGATGAAATTATGAAAGTTGGGAATTTAATATTCAGTAAGGGCAATTTTAATCTTTCAGTTGTAGGCCCGGTTGATGAAGGAAGAAATAAAAAATTACTTGATCTTTTGAAAGAGTTTAAGACATGAAAAGCAAAAAAATTCTAATTGCCCCTTCAATCTTGTCTGCTGATTTCAGCTGTCTCGAGAGGGAAGTTAAATCTGTAGAAAAAGCAGGTGCTGATTGGATCCATGTTGATGTGATGGATGGCCATTTTGTACCCAACATAACTATTGGGCCAGCGGTTGTAAAGAGCTTAAGAAAGAGAACATCATTGCCGCTTGATGTGCATTTGATGATCAGCGATCCATGGTTTTTTCTGGATGATTTTATTAATGCCGGCAGTTACTTGATTACGGTTCACAGTGAGGTCTGTACTTTAGCATTAATGAGAAAAATAAAGGCTAAATTGAGTGCCAGTAAAGTTCGTCTTGGCATCAGTATCAATCCGGGAACACCGATTAAAATATTGTATAAGATGCTTGATTTAGCGGATCTTATACTGCTAATGAGCGTCGAGCCTGGCTTTGGGGGACAGTCTTTTATGCCGATAGTAATTCCAAAGGTTCGGGCGCTGCGTAAGATATTTTCTAAAGATATCGAAGTCGATGGTGGGATTACAGATATTACAGCTCCGCTTGTTATTGAAAGCGGTGCTAATGTTCTCGTCTCAGGCTCGTATCTATTTAAAGCGAAAAATAAGACAGTTGCTATAGGGAAGTTAAAAAATGGGTGAAATAAAATTCGGTACTGACGGATTCAGGGCAATTATTGCCGATGATTTTACCTTTGATAATGTGTCAAGAATTGGACTGGCACTAGCAGGTTATTTAAAAAAGAACAAAAAAAAGCATGTTTATAAGGGCGTTATTGTCGGGTATGACTGGCGATTTCTTTCCGATAAATTTGCCGAAAAATTGGCTGATATCCTAAGTGGTTGCGGTATTCCTGTGCGACTGACTAAGAGTGCTGTTCCCACTCCGGCAATTAGCGCGTATATAATAAAAAATTCTCTGCCCTGTGGAGTGATTATCACAGCTAGTCATAATCCGCCGGAATTTAACGGTCTGAAAATTAAAAATGAATTTGGCGCCTCTGTTGAAAAAGAGGTTACAAGAGAAATAGAATCACTTTTAAAAAAAGGTGGTAGTGAAAAACTCAGGGGAAAAACGGCTAAGATCGAAAAGGTTGAAATAATCCGGCCATATCTAAGCTTAATGAAAAAATATTTAAATTTTGAACTGATTAGAAAATCACGTTTTAATGTAGTTGTTGACGCAATGCATGGAACTGGGGCGGGAATTGTTGAAAATATTTTAAAAAAAACAGAGTGTTCTGTTAAAGGGATTCGGGCTAATCGAGATATTCTTTTTGGGGGAGTAAATCCTGAGCCAATTGCTTGTAATTTAGAGCCATTAAGAGATGCTGTTATCAAAGGAAAAGCTGATATCGGCATTGCTTTGGATGGAGATGGTGACCGTATCGCGGCTATGTGTCCTGATGGAACTCTCATAAATTCACATCAGGCAATATGCCTGTTGCTTTTGCATTTAATTGAACATAAAAAATTCACAGGGAAAATCGTAAAAAGTCTAACGACTACGACTCTTGTTGATAGAATCGCGGAGCATTATAATCTTCCTTTAGATATTGTTCCTGTTGGATTTAAAAATATTGCCTCGAAAATGATTACTGAAGATGTTTTGCTTGGTGGAGAAGAATCCGGAGGTATTGGATTTAAAGGGTATATGCCTGAGCGCGACGGTGCTCTTTCAGGATTACTTCTTCTTGAAATGATGGCCTATAAGAGTGAATCTATACTTGAGATTATTGATTCAATGGAAAAGCAATTTGGGAAGTTTGTTTATAAGCGCAGAGATTTAAAAGTCAGGTTAAAGAAGCCAATACCTGCGTTGGATAATATATTAGGAAAAAAGGTTACCCTTATAGAAACCTATGACGGAACAAAATATACTCTTGCTGATGGCAGCTGGCTAATGCTAAGAGCTTCAGGTACGGAGCCTATTATTAGAATTTACGCGGAAGCAGAGACTAAAAAACATGTATGCGAACTTATTGAATTTGGGTGTGCTTTAATATGAAAAAAGAACTAATTAGAAATTTTTCCATAATTGCTCATATTGATCATGGTAAATCTACGCTTGCTGATCGAATGCTTGAAGTGACCCATTCTGTTAATAAAAGAGAATTGCAGGAGCAGATGCTTGATAATATGGAACTTGAGCGAGAGAGGGGAATTACGATAAAGGCATCCGCGGTTAGGATATTTTTTACAGCTAGTGATGGGAAAAAATATCAGCTTAATCTTATTGACACTCCCGGGCATGTTGATTTTAGTTATGAAGTGGCAAAATCACTATCAGCATGTGAGGGCGCGCTTTTATTGGTCGATGCTGTTCAGGGAATTGAGGCGCAAACCGTGGCTAATTTTTATCTGGCAGTTGAGCAGAAACTCAAGATTTTACCTGTAATAAATAAAATCGACCTTCACCATGCCCGTCCTGATGTAATAACCCATCAAATACAGGATATTCTTTGTATTGATGAGACGCCTCTACTATCCAGTGCTAAACAGGGATCTGGAATAGTTGAGATATTGGAAGCAGTGGTTCAGAAGGTCCCCTGTCCTGAAGGAAGTAGTAAGGATTTATTACAGGCTTTGATATTTGATTCAGTATTTGATTCTTATAAAGGTGTAATAGTCTATGTTCGAGTTGTTAACGGAAAAATAATTCCAAATATGGAAATAATGCTGATGAACTCAGGGAAGAAGTTTGAAGTCCTGGAAATAGGAGTGTTTACCCCGACACCTTTAAAAGTGAATAGTCTTTCTTGCGGTGAAGTTGGATATATTTGCTGCAATATTAAGGATCCGGCCGATGTATTAATCGGAGATACTGTTACGGACTTTAGACATCAGGCCAAGGAGGCATTGCCTGGCTTTAAGAAAAATCTGCCGCTTGTATACGCGGGGCTTTATCCGGTAAGCAGTACTGATTTCGATCATTTGCGTGATTCGCTGCATAAACTTAAATTAACAGATTTTGGTTTTGTTTTTGAAACTGAGAGCAGTCCGTCACTTGGGTTCGGGTTTCGTTGCGGCTTTCTTGGTCTTTTACATATGGATATCGTACAGGAACGCTTAGAGAGGGAGTTTGAGCTGAATCTTATTGCGACAACTCCCAGCGTAGTATACCGTATTAAACTTATAAATGGCACTACATATGAGGTTGATAATCCGGCTAAATTTCCCGAAACGCAGCAGATTGAAGTTATTGAGGAGCCGTATATCAGAGCCTTTATGATTGTTCCGCATGACTGTCTTGGGCCTGTAATGGCTCTGGCACAGACTAAAAGAGGTATTCATAAAAGTAAGGAGTTTCTTGATGAACAACGAATGATGATCACCTACGAATTTCCTTTGGCAGAAATAATTGTAGATTTTTATGATAAATTAAAATCTATTACCCGCGGATATGGTTCGCTTGACTATGAAGTCATCGGGTATAGATATACTAAATTGGTTAAACTGGATATTCTTATAAACGGAGATCCTTGTGACGCATTGTCTTTTCTCGTCCACAAGGATAACGCGCAATATAAAGGGCGTCAAGTAGTCACAAAGCTCAGGCAGCTTATTCCCAGACAACTTTATGAAGTAGCTATACAAGCAGCCATTGGCTCAAGAATAATCTCGCGTGAAACAGTAAAGGCCATGGGGAAGAACGTTACGGCTAAATGCTACGGGGGGGATATTTCCAGAAAGAGAAAACTACTTGAAAAACAAAAGGCAGGACGAAAAAGAATGAAGCAGTTTGGAAAAGTTCAGATTCCTCAGGCAGCTTTTATGGCAGTGCTTAAAATATAAACTCAATCTTAACAAAAGGAATTAAATGTTGGAGAAAAAATCGCAAGAGTCTAAAAAATTATTTTGGCAAAAAGCTAAACCTATAATCAAAGAATATGGTGAATCTCTGCTGATTGCGTTTGTTCTGGCAATGGTTATCAGAGCATTTGTTGTGCAGGCGTTTAAGATTCCGACGGGATCCATGAAGCCTACTTTTATGGAAGGTGACAGAATTCTAGTCAGTAAATTTATTTATAAATTCAAGTATCCTGAGAGGGGAGATGTTATTGTTTTTAAATATCCTGAAGATCCAAAGTTGGCGTTTATTAAGCGCCTTATCGGTAAATCCGGAGACACTTTGGTGATTAAAAACGGCAGAATATTGATTGACGGTAAAGAGTCTACAGTTAAAGAGGTAAACGCGAATTTTTATTACAATCGCGGTGAATATGGAGGCATCGACCAGGAAATGAAGGTTCCTGAAGAGGCGTTTTATACACTAGGAGATAATAGCGCCAATAGCAGAGATTCCCGCTATTGGGGTTTTGTGCCTAAGAAAAATTTGATAGGTAAAGCAATTCTAATCTACTGGCCTCCGAATAGAGTACGATTAGTTGAATAGAGGCAGCAATAGCAATCATTTAGAGG
>JAGLQQ010000058.1 GCA_023136735.1 Candidatus Omnitrophota bacterium
AAGTGCCTTTGGTTTACTCGACATAGGAAAAATAAATTTATGAGAAAAATTACAGGTATTAACGACATATCTTCACAAGATCCCATAAAACAAGTATGGAAATATTTAAGAAGTTTTCATGATGAATCAACTACTATTAATAGAATAAGAAGAGTTAATCCTTTTAGTGACTCAAAAAATAATAAGAACATAAAAAAGCAGGCAGAACAAATTTCGTATTGTATTTATCAAGCAGAAGAGTATTATGAATCTGCAAAACATGTTACACTTGCAACAAAGCCTTTATTGCTATATTATGGCAGCATTGCTTTATCTCAAGCAGTAATTTTATTTGCAAATGATGGAACTTCTTCTTTTGACTCTCTTAGGAAAAATAATAAGAAGTGGGGGCATGGTCTTAATTCTAAATTTAAAAATTTTCCTAGAAATGTAAAGGATATGCCCTTAACGGATATTTTGAGCACAATTGGAGCAGAAATTAGAAGAGATGAAATGGGTGAAACCTTTGGTCAGTTTGGAGCATTTTATAAATCAATAATACCATCAGCAATTATTATCCCTCTTAAAGAAGTAGCGAAAAGTATTACATTTGATAGAAAAATTCCTCAAAATACAATTGATTTAACTCCCATAGAAAAAATTAGGAATGAATTGTTAACATGCTTGAACCTGTCTTTGAATTTACCTGATTTATTCAATCATTTTCATGATATCAAAGTAAGGCCTAATTTATGTCAAACAAGACCATCAATGGAGAGACATATTTATTATGAAGACAGTAAAGTCTCAAAAATCACCGATAAACACAATTTTATTATTGATGCCATTAGTAATGCTGAAAAGAAAATTTTTCTAGATCATCTCACCCTGAAAGAAAGTGATTTTAAAACCAAACTCAACATTCCTAATCACTTAATATTAACACACACTTTAAATTACATGCCAAATGATAAAATTAAAGGCTATTATCCCGATTTAGCAGATAATATAAGCGGAGACATATTTATAGTTGTTAACCCAGAAAAGGCATTTGAAGAAACTGCAACTTTATATATGCTACAATATTGCTTGGGTACTTTGTGCCGCTATAGTCCAGATATCTGGATGCGATTGATTTCTGGTAGTGTTGTTTTTAGGGAATTTATAGACTCATTGTTACAAATTATTGAAAGAAAATTTCCTAACTTGATATTAGATCAATTGACAGAAATAAAGCATCATATACATTTATAATTGAACGAACGGGCAGATAAAGCGATTAGCATTGCAAGTAAAAAGGTAAAAGTAAAAAGTAGGGAAAAGTCATAAGCTCATTCCTGTCTGTGCTCAAACATTACCCGTGTTTTTAGTTCCCCCTTTGAAAGGAGCGATAGTTTTTCTTTGGTTTAGGAACGAAGATGGAGCCAGGACGGCGGAACGCCATTGAGGCAGGACTGCCGAATTGGCAGTGCAATCGTAGTGAGTAAACCATTAGAAAATCATCGCGGTTTCTTGGGGGCGGTTTTCCTTTGCTTCGTTTCCTTTTGACGACAAAAGGAAATGAAGGCGGGGGGACGCAACATCTGGGGCAGGCATCGCCCCTAAAATACAATCTATAATAAATTACACAGCTAACCCTCTAAAGAGGGCGAGAACCTGAGATTCCTCAGGCTGGAGGGTGCCCGCAAAAGTAGCTCAACCCAGTAGCTGAGTTAAATGTTTTCTGATTATAAAAAAACATAAAATAAACTATAGAGGTGAAATATGAATAATCAAATTAAATGCCCTAATTGTGGACATAGCTTTGATGTGGAAGAAGCACTTTCTGGAAAACTAGAAGCGCATTTTAAATCCGAGTATGAAAAGAAGGTGACTGAGCAAGCTGAAAAATATAATCAGGAAAAACGCAAGCTAGCAGAAGAAAAACGCTTATTTGTTGAAAAGCAAGCAGAAGCAGATGAGTTGTTTAAAGCAGAACTAGCCAAAGAACTTAAAAAAGAGAAATCAAAGATTGAAATCAATGCGCTGGAATCAGTTGAAGAGAAAATGAAGGCATTGGAAGATGAGAATGAAGAAAGAAAAGCTGAAAATAGATCGCTTAAGAAGAAAGAAGTTTTGCTTCTGAAACGAGAAGCTGAATTAAAAGAAAGACAAGAAGATATGCAGTTAGATATGGAAAAGCAAATGCTTGGAAAACAAAAAGAAATTGAAGATAAAGCCAGGGCAAATGAAAGAGAAAGTTTTGAGCTAGAAAAAATTAAGCTACTCAAACAGATTGAAGATAATAAGAAACTAGCTGAAGAGATGAAGCGAAAAGCTGAGCAGGGATCTATGCAGCTTCAAGGGGAAGTTCAAGAATTGGCATTGGAAGACTTGTTATCTCGAACTTATCCATTTGATAGAATAGAAGAAGTTTCAAAGGGAGTTCGTGGAGCAGATTCAATCCAAACCGTAATTAATTCAATCCAGCAAGAATGCGGGATAATTGTTTATGAAAGCAAGAGAACAAAGAACTATGCTAATGATTGGATTGATAAGTTAAAACAAGACCAGATTACTTGTAAGGCAGATATTGCAGTTCTTGTTACTGAAACCATGCCTAGTGATATGGACAGATTTGGAGAGAAAAATGAAGTATGGATTTGTAGTTTTCAAGAAGTTAAAAGTCTATCTTTTGTACTTAGGGAAATGTTAATAAAAACCCATTCTGTAAAGTTGGCACAAGAGAATAAAGGTGATAAGAAGGAATTACTTTACACCTACCTTACCAGTAATGAATTTGTGCAAAATATAAAAAGAATTGTCGAAAACTATAATGAAATGATAAATCAGCTTAATTCTGAGAAGAAAGCGACGCAAAAGATTTGGGCAATAAGAGAAAAACAGATTTGGGTAGTTCAGGAGAACATTTCAGCTCTTTTTGGTTCAATTAAAGGAATTGCAGGAAATTCCTTGGATACATCAAATGTATTAGAACTCCCTGATTCCACTGTTGATTAATAAGAATCAAATACACAATAAAAGGAGATAGACACCTCTTTTAAATTCCCCTTTAGGAACCAAGCACTATTTTTTCTATGATTTTAGGGGAATAGCCGGAGGCAGGACGCCGTAGTGCCGCTGAAGCAGGACTGCTGAATCGGCAATGGCTCTGAGTGAAGCGAAGAGACAGCAGTGAGCCTAAAACATAAGAAAAAAAGGGCTGTTCCTCAGGGACGGTTTTCCTTTTCCATGTTGCTTTTGTTCGCACAAAAGAAATATGGGCTGGCTGGACGTTTCATCTGGGGCAGCTTGTCCGCCTCAGGTGGAGCATAGCCCCTTTCCCAATCATTGCACCCAAAATAGTTTTTAACCTGT
>JAGLQQ010000059.1 GCA_023136735.1 Candidatus Omnitrophota bacterium
TCCTTACGACATGTCTTGAAATTATCCATGCTTATGATACAATAGGGATTAATAATTTATATGATCACAGACTGATAACCGGGGGACAGAAGATGAGTTCTGCAGAAGATAAAAGAAGATTCATGCGTCTTGGGGCATTTCTGGAAGGAACATTTCAGACTGAAGTTGGTAAAAAAGGTCTGATCATGCTTACTAATTTCAGTAGAGAGGGACTTAAGACCTGCCTAAACCGCAAGCTGGATATCGGGTCAATCTTAAACATAGAGATTTGGATTCCGGGAAGTATTATCCCTGTATTTGCCCAAGGACTTGCGGTATGGATAAAAAAAGGCGATCCGGACTGGACTTATCCCTATGATGCCGGAATAAGAGTGGTTGAGATCGACCAGGAAGACAGAGAGAGAATTCTTGACTTTGCTTACTCTCATTGGCGTAATGCCAGAGGAAAATTATGAAGCAGTTTTGGAATAATACAAAAGTAATATGCACTATAGGCCCTGCCTGTAGTAATCCTAAGATATTGAAGCAAATGATATTATCCGGTATGGATGTTGCCAGGTTTAATTTTTCTCACAGCAGTCCTGAGGTTCATGTAAAGCAGATAAAGATGCTTAGAAGTATTGCTGAGCGTTTAAACATGCCTGTTGCGATAATGCAGGACTTGCCTGGTCCTAAAATCCGTATTGGTGCTTTGAATAATGAGTTTCTTGAACTAGCCGAAGGAAGGCGGTTCTTTTTAACCACCAGAAAGATAATCGGAACAGTCGAGGGAGTATCGATAAATCATCCTACTTTTGTTAAAGGTTTAAAGAAAAACGATACTGTTTATCTTAATGATGGCCTCGTAAAACTAAAGGTTATTTCAAAGAATGAAGAACAAACAATATGCTCTATTGTCTCAGGAGGAAGGATTTATCCTAATAAAGGAGTAAGTTGCCCCGATCGCATGCTGACTTTGAGTTCGGTTACACCTCGTGATTTGAAATGCCTGAAGTATGGTTTAGAGGCTGGTGTTGACTTTGTCGCGGTTTCTTTTGTTCAAAGGGCAGCAGATATTTTAAAAGTAAAAAATTATATTAAGAAAAAAGGTAAATTAACCTCAGTTATTGCGAAATTTGAACGTAAAGTCGCGATTAAAAATATGGATTCTATTATTGAAGCAAGTGATGCGGTAATGGTGGCAAGAGGGGATTTAGGCATTGAGGCAGATCTTAAGGAAGTGCCGTTTTTGCAGAAAGATATCATTGAAAAATGCAATGCAATAGGGCGACCGGTTATTACTGCAACGCAGATGCTTGAATCAATGGTCAGTAATCCTCAGCCGACAAGAGCTGAAGTCAGTGATATTGCTAATGCGGTTATTGACGGAAGCGATGCATTGATGCTTTCTGAAGAAACGGCAATAGGGCAATTCCCGGTTAAGACCCTTAAGACCATGGTGAATATAGCGGCTAAAAGTGAGGAACATTTAAAAAACTTACCAAAAAAAGTAAAGTTTAAAACGGGTGATGATGAAAACCTTTTGGATTCATTTTCTCAGGCAGCTGTCAGTATCGCTTGCAGTATCAAGGCAAAAGCGATCATTGTGCCGACTAACAATGCCAGAGGAGTTTCAATGTTGAGCCGTCGTCGTCCCCAAAGCATGGTTGTAGCTATAACTAACGATATAAGCGTGTTTAGGAAGCTTATTCTGATGTGGGGGACATACCCGTTATTTGTAAAAAAATTTACTAAGTCTGAGCAGATCTTGAATGATAGTATTAAACTTCTCAAGAAGAAGAAAATAGTTGAGAAAAATGATAATGTTGTGCTTGTACTGACTGAAGATGGTTTTCAGTTTTCTTCAAATATAATGCAGGTGCGTAGAATAAAATAGGAAGATATAGAAATTTTGTACCTAGATTTCCAAGGCGTATCTTTATATCAATAGGAGCGGTAATGAAACGAGCTTATGAATTAATACTTTTTTTTGTTTTCTGCCTGATTCTTTCACCCGTTGTAAGTGTTTTTGCCCAAAGGGCAATACCTGTAATTGAAAGAATTGAGCCTGTTTATGGTGCTATTGATGTTGATACCCAAACTAAAGTATCGATTACTTTTAATTCAGATATGGATAAAAAGTCGGTGAAAAAAAATTTTCATATTTTCCCAGAGGTTAAGGGTATTTTAAATTGGCAGGATAGTACAATGATATTTTCGCCTCACAAACCATTATTGCCTTCTACATCGTATTTCATAAGTTTTACTCCGGATCTTAAAAATATTAACGGTATTCCTCTTTCAGTGACCTACTTTAGTACTCCGGCTGAAGGTGTGTTTGTCGGACCTGAGGGAGAGATTAGTATTGTAAGTATTAATGCTAAGGTGCAGAAACTTAATAGAAAAGGAAATAATCCTGTCTGGTCATCTGATAATAAAAGCATAATATATGATTTCGAAGGTGCGATATGGAAGATTGATACAGTTGGAAATAATAAGGAACAGATATCTTATGATGATGAAACCTACAAAGCAACACAGCCTGTTTGCAGTACGTTTTTAGATAAGATTGCTTATTTAGGGACAAATTCAGCCGGCAGCGCGAATGTTTTTACCATAGACTTAAAAACAGAGATGCTTTTGCAATTGACTTCATTCTATGAGCCTACTAAAATTGAGCATTTAAGCTGGTCACCTGATGGATTATACCTTGCTTTTTTAAGAGCAGGTCAGATTTGGATTATGAATAATGACGGCAAAGATTTGAAGAAATTGACAACAGATGAATTGGTTTGCAAGGATAATTTTGCCTGGTCACCAGGAGGCACAAAAATTGCTTTTACAGGGCCTGAAAATGTATGGGTTGGAGATGTTTATTCAGCCGAGTTGCGTAAGATGTCTTTCGATGATTCCAAAACAGGGGTTCTTGACTGGTCACAGGACAATAAGCTTGCTTTTGTCCTTGATGGTATTACAATTATGAACGCTGATGGCAGTGAAGAAATTAAAGTGCTTAGTGCGGCTAAAAATCCAGTTTGGATTAATAACGGTGAGTTGCTTAGCTTTGTGCTTCCTCTAGAAGGACAGGATAACAAGGCACAGCTTTGGGTTATGGATTCGAAAGGTGAAAACAAGAAAAAGATCACAGAGATTAACTCAGAACAAAGGGATGTCTCGTGGTCAAGTAATATTGGTTACTGGAATTTATTTTCTCCGTAAATGAGCGGGGGGGATTTTTAGCGCGTTGCGGTACTTTGTTACCGTTCTTCTTGAAATGTTCATGTCTTTTGATTTTAGAATATTTTCGATTTGCTGGTCACTGTAGGGCTTATCTCCCTGTTCTGTCTTTATTAACTCTTCAAGCGTTGCTTTAATTTTTTGATTTGATAGCGTACCGCTAAGGGAAACTATCGCTTGAGAGAAGAAATTCTTTAGGGCAAATGTTCCGTAGGGAGTTTGAATATATTTATTAGCTACAGTGCGGCTTATAGTAGAAGGATGGACTTCTAACTTTTCGGCGACTTCCTTTAGCGTCAGTGGTTTTAGATCGAATATTCCTTTTTCAATAAATTCTCCTTGATAAGAAATAATGCATTTTGTTACACGCTCTAGAGTCTGGTTGCGTTGACTTAATCCACTGATAAGACTTTCCGCGTTTTTCAGCTTTTCCTTTATGAATTTCATCGCTTCTTCCGGGCAGTTTTTATCTTTAAGTATTTTCTTGTAAACCTGACTAATAGAAAGCTGGGGCAGGTTTTTGGCATTTATGATAATTTCATAACTATTTGGCGTTTTCTCCAGTATTACATCAGGCACAATACACAGAGCACCTGCTGCATAATTACGGCAGGGCTTAGGGTCTAGGTTGCTTATGTTTAGAGCATACTTTTTTACTTGAGTTAACGAAAGCTTAAGTTCCTTGCTGATCAGACTGTATTTTTTTGCGGCAAGTTCATTTAAGAAGTTTTTAATTATTATTGCCTCATTTGAATCTTCCTTGCCCAGGCGCTTAAGCTGCAAGATAAGACACTCCTTGAGATCACGGGCCGCAATTCCCGCGGGTTCCAGAGACTGTACTTTTTCTAGCACTCTTTGAACCAATTCCGCTGAGAATCCGTTAGATGCTACTATCTCATCGATGCTGGCAGTAAGATATCCATTCTCGGCAATATTGCCGATTATTTGCTCTGCCACTTCAATATCATCTGAATCGATGTGAGCCAGCCGGTATTGTCGTATTAGCTTCTCAGGCAATGTCGATGATTTGGTAATTAGAGTTTCCTGGAAATTATGCTTTTCAATGGAATTACTTACTTTACTTTTGTCAAAGAAATCTGAAAACCAGACATTGTCATTATCCAGCCACTCTGTTTCAATTTTAATATCTTTTTCATCTCGAATGCGAGGCATATCATTCAATGAATCATCTACTGCTTGTGTTTCAGCCCCTTGAGTTTCTTCAGATCTTATGGCTTCTGAATCAGTTGCTTCTTTGCTTGTACTCACTGCTGCATCTTCAAGTACAGGATTTATTGCCATTTCTTCGGCAATCAATTGGTTTATCTCGACGATAGGCAGCTGCAGAATCTGCATAGACTGCTGCATTTTCATCGACATGATCATCTTCTGTACTTGTTTTTGTAATAATCTCTGTTTAAAAGCCATTCTTACCTCCGAGATTGATTATATATTAACTCAGCATTTAAAGCAAGCGGCATAATAATGCCATTTGCTCCGTAAGTTTGGTTATGCTATACTCATACGATAATGAATAAAATATTGCTTTTGAACCCTCCAGGGAAAAACAAGTATCTTAGAGATCAATATTGCAGTTCATCTGCCAAGGCTGACTACTATTGGCCAGCTATTGATCTGCTTGTTTTAAGCGGCATTTTAAGCAGCCATTTTCAGGTTGAGGTACTTGATGCTATAGCCCAGGGGTTATCGCTTGAGCAGACACTGAAATTTGTAAAAAAAGCCTCATTTTTTGCTGTATGCGCGTTAACTTCATCTGCCAGCAAAGATGAGGATTTTCTATTATTTGAGGTATTGAAAAAAGACAGCAGGATAAAAATCATTCTCAACGCTGGTTTTCTTCGTCATAATCCGCGAAAGTTTCTTAATGAAACTGAGTTTATAGACGCGATTATCGTGGATTATACAAAAAGCGGAGTAGTAGATTTTCTTAAAGGAAAACAGGAGAGCTTGCCGGGTATTTGGTATAAAAGGGACGGAATTATTAATCCTGAGTTATCTGCAAGTAAACAAGAAGAAGTATTTTCTTATCCCCTGCCAAAACATGAGTTATTTCCCCTGGATCAATATCGTATACCGCAGGCAAGAAAATATCCTCTGACATGTGTGTTGATTTCAAGCGGATGTCCTTTTAAATGTAAGTTCTGTTCAAGCGCGTCAATCCATTATAGGAAAAGAGATATTGATAATGTATTGATTGAATTAAAGGCAATTAAAAAAATGGGAATAGAAGAGGTGCATTTTCCTGATTTTACTTTCACTGTCGACAAAGACCATTGCTTAAGGATATGTAGGGCGATGATAAAAGCAGGGCTTAATCTTAGCTGGGACTGTTTAAGCCGGGTAGATTGTTTCGATTGGGAGCTGGCTAAAGTGATGAAAAAGGCTGGTTGCCATACTATTCAATTTGGAGTTGAGTCTCAAAATGAACAAGTCCTGGAAGCACTTGCCAAGCCTCTTAATAATCAAACCACTCGTGATGCCTTCCATTTATGTCAAGGAGAGGGGATAGATACAATAGGATTCTTTATTATCGGCCTGCCTAAAGAAGATGAGTTAAGCATTAAAAAGACCATTGCTTTCGCAAAAGATTTAAATTGCGATTATGCCTCATTTTCTGTTTTTGTTCCTGATTTCGGTTCTGAAATCAGGACTGAACTTGAAAAAAAAGATCCGAAGCTCAAAAATATTTATAAATTTGATCGTACGGATTTTCCTGTTGCTGAAAGTGAGTTTGTTACTAAAGAGAGGATATGGCAGCTGCGCAATATTGCGATGCGGAGTTTTTATATGCGCCCGGGATATATATGGAGAATGTTAGGTAAAATAAACTCACTAAGCCGGCTGAAAGTCGCGCTGGTGATATTCTTTTCTATTTGCAAAAAACAGTTTAAAAGCGGAGTCAGATTATGAAAATCGCTATAATAGGAGCTGGAATAAGTGGATTAATGTGTGCTTACAGGCTCTCTAAAAAGTTTAAAGTCAGTATCTTTGAAAGGGAAAATTATGTGGGAGGGCTTTGTTCTAATATTAGTCTCGATAACCTGCGGATTGAAAAATATAATCACTTTTTTTCAAGACAAGATTCAGAAATAATCAAAGTTATTCAAGATCTTGGGCTAGCGAATAGTCTGAGTTTTAAAAAAGTTATGCAGGCAAGTATTATTGATGGAGAGTTTTTTGACATGAGCAGGATCTTTAGTTTGCTATGTCTGCCAGGAGTGAGTATAATTGAAAAAATTAAGCTTGCGGTATTTCTTATTAATGTGAGTATCACAAATGATGGTCTTAGATTTAACAGCCAAAGTGCTTCTGAGTGGATAGAAAACAATTGTTCGAAAAATGTCTTTGATCGTTATTTTAAACCAATGCTTGAGTTTAAATTCCAAAACTATGCTGATGTCAGCGCCAGTTACCTTTGGGCAAGGATCAAAGAAGGCAAGCAGAATGAAATAGGAGTTCTCTCTGGAGGTATGGAAGGACTCTTAAGTGCTCTGGAGAATAAAATTCGCCAAAGTGGAGCAAAAATCAAGCTGAGTAGTACTATCAGGGGAATTGAAAGGACTAAAAACAATAAATGGATATTGCAAACCGAGGATTCCTTAAGTGAATTTGATTGCATTGTTTGTTGTATTTCCCTAAAAGAAGTAGAGAAATTATGTGATGAAGAGTTGAAGAATGACCTCAAGATACCTCAGACGGATTACTTGTTTGCGGCATCATATATTATCAAACTCAAAAAACCGCTGAGTGCCGGGTACTGGCTGTTTATCAATCATAAATCCAATGGAGTTCCTAATATAATTATTAATACATCGGCTCTAACAGGTGACAATCTTGTTTATTGCCCTGTATACAAACGTGCAAATATTATTAGCGAAACAGAAAAAGAAAATATTTTTAAAGATCTAATATGCGCGTTAAAGAATATAAATCCTGATTTTGACCAGACTTGGGTAGAGAAAAAAGTGTTTTGCCAAGATACATTTGTAGAGCCGGTGTTGATGAATAAGTTTATAGATCAATTAGTCGCAGCCGTTGGCCGTGTTCAGGGGCTTTATCTGCCTGACGCGATTTATGAAAGGCATCTTCTGAAAACAGTAAATACGCAAGCTATCAGAGCACAACTTGTTTTTACAAAGATAATGGAAGGGAACCTCGCGTGAAAGCAACAATACAGGTTGATTTGGACAGCCTGTGGACATACAGGCGGTACCTGAATCAAGAATCAGCGAAAGGCGCTATCGATCCGGTATACAGTGAGGGCGTCGAAATATTCCTTGATATTTTCAGAAGGAATTCTATAAAGGCTACATTCTTTGTCATAGGAACTGATGTGCTTATCCCCGAACATGCAAGAGTAATTAAACAGATCGCGGTTGAAGGGCATGAGATCGCTAATCATAGTATGAGACATTCTCTTAATTTCAGCAGCCTTGATGATGAGACTATTAAGGAAGAAATCAAGAACAGCCATGAGGTTTTAGAGCGCGTTAGCGGACAAAGGGTTATGGGGTTTCGAGCGCCTACATTTAGTATAAATGAGCGGGTTTTAAACATACTCGTTGAGTTAGGATATGTCTATGACAGTTCGGTATTACCTTCTTTTATCGCGCCTTTAGCGTTGAACTTGGCGCATACTATTATAGGCGGAAAACTGCGTAATGTTGCCGGTGCCAATATAAGATTCGCGAATTCGCCACTGTGCTTATATAGGCCGGATATTAAGGATATGGGAAAAGCAGGGCAAGGTAAACTCTTTGAGTTGCCGATAAGTGTTGTTCCGAGTTTTCGCCTGCCGATGCACAGTACTTATGTTTTTATTTGCGGTAGATGGCTTTTTGATTGGGGGAAAAGAGAACTTCAACAAAGACAGATTCCATTGAGCTATTCTTTTCACGGGATCGATCTTCTGGATATAAATAAATATGGTTTAAAATTGCCGCTATTTGGGAGTATTGAAAAAAGAAAAAATATTTGTGAATATATAGTCAAAAGGCTGAAATCTGAGTGTGAGCTTATGAGCACGCTTGATTTAGTCAAAAATTTAGAAAGGTGCGCATGATTTTCGTTCTGCTTCCTGCTTATAATGAGGAGAAAAATTTAAAAGCGGTCTTAGAAGAGATAAAGCTTGTGCTTGAAGGCCGCAGAACAGCTTACCGAGTCTTAGTTGTAAACGATGGCAGTAAAGATGACACAGTAAAGGTGCTTAAATCTGTTCCATCGGAGTTTCCGCTTGAGGTGATAACATTTGCGCAAAACAGGGGAGTTGACGCGGTTTTCCGCGAAGGGATAGATTGGATATGCCGCAATTCAAAAGATGCGGATATTATGATATCTATGGACTGCGATCAAACACATAGACCGCAAACATTTAATTCACTTATTGACTCTCTTCTTGCGGGAAATGATGTCGCGATAGCTTCTCGCTATCATAAAAATAGTAAGTGCGTAAATCTGCCTTTTTTGCGTGCTTTTTTAAGTAATGGGGTGAATGGTATGCTAAGGATTATGTTTCCTGTTAAGGGAGCTAAGGATTATACTACTTTTTTTCGTGCGTACAGAATCTCTATTTTGAAAAAAGCGCTTGAACTATATAATGAGAAATTTATAACCCAGAAGGGTTTTTCCTGTATGGCGGAAATACTCATAAAGCTTAGAGTTTTTAAAATAAAATTAGGAGAAGTGCCTATTGATTTGCGCTTTGATCTGCGCACAGGAAAGAGTAAAATGAATTTCTTGCGGACAATCTCCGGTTATTTGCAGCTGATTTGCAAAGAAGTGCAAGCCAGGATCAGCGGCGTTTTTCGAAAATCAGATATTTGAGCATATAGAAACCAAGCTGAATAATTTTAATCGCCTGATGAGGATTAAGCATTTTTAGTAAAAGTGAGCCCAGAAATACCGGACTTAAAAGATACCGCATATAAATTTGTTTTTGAAATTTTATCAGGTCTTTTGCGCTTAAATGCCTGGTTCCCCAGGGCTGATTCGCGTGCATGAAGTTGAAATTTCTCCAGTCGATAGCGGTTATTAAACCTTCTTCTTTCATTATCCGAAAAATTTCTGTTCCTGGATATGGACAAATAATCCCGAGTTGGAAAACATCAGGTTTAATAACATGTATTAGTTTTTCTGTAAGTATTATGTCCTCGGTATTTTCCTGGGGATGAGCGCCTAATATGAAAAAAGCGCAGGCAACGATTTTCACTTGGTGTGTAAGCTCAAATGCTTTTTTGATTTGAGAAATGGTTATATTCTTTTTTATAAGTGAGAGAATTTTTGGGCTGCCTGATTCCACGCCGTAAGCAATTTTCAAACAACCGCATTCTTTCATTATGTTGATCAATTTTTCATTTACTAAACTGACTTTAGTTTGGCAATCCCAAGTTAAGCCTAATCTTTTCAGGCCGTAGCATATTTCAATGAAACGATCTTGCTTTAATGTAAAGTTGGTGTCTTCAAAGGTAATGTGATTGTATCCAAGTTCTTCTTTGCAAATGGTTAATTCCTCAATAACATTTTTTGCGTTTCTCAAACGTACCTTTGGCCCGCTGGTTTTTTTGACAGCACAAAATGTGCAATCCTGGCTGCAGCCGCGTGAAGTAAAGACCACAGTGGGTTTTTTTCCGGGAGTGTTAATTCCTGCCGCATACATATTTTTATATAAATCGCGGTTTAAGAGTTTGCGATCAGGAAAAGGAAGGGTATCCAGGTTTTCTATATATCCATCTGGCATAGTAATGTTGATATCGCCATTTTTAGCAAAAGCAATGCCGGGAATACCAACAGGTGTTTTATTTTCGGCGATGTGCTGACATAACTTAAGCATTGGCAGCTCACCTTCACGCAGTACAAGATAATCAAACTCCGGGAATTCCTCTAGGCTTTGTCTTGGTATAGCCGAAACGTGGGCGCCGCCGGCTATTGTGATGACTAAAGGTGAGTTCTTTTTTATTAATGCTGCAATATTATGAGCATTATTGACAGTGGGAGTCATAGAGGTTATGCCGGCAATTGAGATATTAGCCGCGGTAATCTTTTGTTGTAGAATAATCTCAGAAAATGGTTCCACTTCAAAATCCCAAATTACAACCTTAAATCCATTTAAATTTAAAAAAGCTCCCAAACAAGCAAGATTTATAGGCTCTTGTATAAGGATCTTTTCAAAGGCGCCGTTTATTTTCGGAGGACGAATGAGTGCAATATTCATATCTTACATACCGATAATTAGTTGAGTTGTTGTAATCAATTGGATACTATGATAAAATTTATATGATTTTGTATTTATGTTACGCTTAATCCATTCATAAGTCAACAATGCGATTAGTAATAGGTGAGTAAAACCTTGATATTATGCAGGATAATTGATGAAATGCTCTAACTTTAGATAACGAATCAGATTAGGACAAATCTTTTGAAAATACTACTGTTAAATCCCATTGATATCCATATCGCTTGGCCGGTTAAAAATGACTTTGCAAAATATCTTTTCTGCAATCCAGGAGTTACTTTTCCGCTCTTGGCATCAATAATTGGCAAAAAACATACTGTTTTCTATTTTGATGGATTTTATTATCAAATCAGCATCAAAGAATACAAAGCCTTGATTAAACAATATGATATTATACTCCTGACAATTGTAGATTCTCTTGTGTCATTGAATTATGAAATAACTATAAAATTAATAAAGAAACTATATCCGGAAAAAACAATTATTGCAGGGGGAATACATGCTAACATTTATGCAAAGGAATGGCTGCAAAAAGGGGTAGATATTATTGTAAAAGGTGAGGCAGAAAAGAGTTTATCACCGCTAATAGAAGCTCTTGAGCAAAAAAGTTCTTGGCAGGGAATTAATGGGTTGATGTATTTAGAGAATAACGTGCTTAAAGAAACAGCTTCTATGAGTTTATTAGATAATCTTGATGATTCTCCAATGCCCGACTGGAGTATTGTTGATTTTAAATTATATAATTTGTTGTTAAGAAAAAAGGGGTATTCCGCAGCCATAGAAACTTCGCGTGGATGTATTAATGGCTGCAATTTTTGTTTAGTGAATTCATTTTGGAAAAAAAGTCAAAGGTATAAATCAATAGCACGTGTAATGGATGAACTAAAGATTTTTAAAAGCTATGGTGTGTCGCAATTTGCCATGCTTGATGATGGATTTGCTAATGACATAGATCGCGACACAAAGCTTTTAGAGGAAATATTAATTGCGGGGCTGGATTTATTTTGGGGTTGCTTTTTAAGGATTGATACAATAATTGACCATCCAAAATTTGTTGATCTAGCGGCAAAAAGTGGTTTAAAGCGGGTAGTTATAGGATTTGAACATACTAATGCCGAGATTTTGAATCGAATTAATAAAGGATTGAATAAAGATATTGGCGATGTTCGATATGCTGAAGCTATAGATGTATTAAAAAGAAAAAATATATTCACAACAGGCCTTTTTATCGCGGGGTATCCTGGCCTTAAAAAACATGAAAAACTTGAATACAATAAGGCTAGGAAGTATTGCACCGATGCTAGAGCGGGCAATTATAAAGCCCTGCCCAGCACTTTTGGTTATAATGATATTTCTAAAAAATTTGACATCGAAGATATGTTTTATCATGATGCTCGATTGACCTCTGCAAAGCAAGCTTCCAAGGAACATTTTATCTTCAATCTCTTGGCTACATTAGATCCTGTTAAATACTTGCTTTTATTCGATTTTCGCTATCACTTCAGGCAGTATTTTCATACAAGCCTTTTACTCCTTTTTAGACAAATGCTTAATTTTAATTTTTCTAAAATTAAAGAATTTATAGTTATGAAAATCCTGAAAATGCCGATTAAAGATAAAAAACAGTATTTAATAAATAATTATTTGTCTGAGGAGTTTATTGATCTATTAATTTCAAAATAAACCTAAAGTGTTATCTATTATGAGTAATAAAGCAAATGTAGTTTTAATTTATCCTAAAATTGGGGGGCCCTTTGTTAGCCTTCGGAAAAAAAGGCCCATGCCGCTAGGATTATTAAATGCATCGGTATATTTAGTTGATGATTATGAGGTTAAAATCTTTGATCAAGCTATGCATTCTAACTGGAAGGCAGCCCTTACGAATATAATCAATTCAAATACTTTGATTGTGGGCATTCATGCAATGGCTGGATATCAGCTTCTGCATGCTCTAGAAGTATCTGAGTTTGTAAAATCTACATGTAATGTCCTGATAATTTGGGGAGGAGTACATCCATCATTAATCCCGGAAACAGTTTTGAAAGAGCGTTTTGTAGATTATGTTTGTGTGGGAGAAGGGGAAAGAACATTCTCTGAATTGGTAAAAGCAATCCAAAGTAAAAAAGACATTAGTTCAGTCAAAGGAATTTATTATCGAGAGGATAATAAGAATATCTTTACCGGAGAACGAGCGGTCGTTGATTTGAATGACCTTCCTGAATTGCCATATCATTTGCTTCATGTTTCAGCTTATAATGTTAGCGGTGGTACGAGATTCGATAAAAACGAAATGAAATTAGCAATAGAAACATCCCGCGGCTGCTGCAATGATTGCATTTTTTGTTACAATCCCGTATTCCATAAGCGAAAATGGAGGGCCCAAGATGCGAAAAGAGTTATCGAACGCATCGAATACTTAGTAAAAAATTATCACGTGACCTATTTAGATTTTATTGATGATGCTTTTTTTACAGATTTAGGGCGTGTGGAAAAAATCGCTAAATTGTTAATCGCTAGAAAAATTAATATCAAGTGGTTTTTACAGGGAGTAGATATTCATAAATTAATGCAGGCAGATGATGCATATTTAAATCTTTTAGATAAAGCCGGCTGCCGCGTAATGCGCATGGGAGCAGAATCAGGCTCTGCCAGAATTCTTAAGGAAATGCGGAAAAAAAGTTCAATTGATGAGGTCCTCAAGATCAATAAGCGATTGCGTACTACAAACATTGTTTGTTATTACTATTTCACAATTGGCATGCCTGGTGAAACTGAAGAGGATCTAAAGGAGACTGTTGATTTAATGCTAACACTGCTTGCGGATAATCCTCAGGCCAGAATCATGTCTGCTTTCTGTCTGACTCCTCAGCCAGGTACTCGTTTGCTTGAACTTGCTCAAAAAGACGGTTTTTCCCTGCCTAAATCAGTAAAAGAATGGACAAAAATTGATGGTACGACTATTATTACTCCCTGGTTTGATGAAAGAATGAAAAAAAAGCTGAATTTTCTTTTTTTTACATCTCTTTTTATAGATAAGAAAAACCAAGATATTATTGATTCAGCCTTTATTCGATTTCTGTGCGTGCTTTATCGTCCGATTGCCTTGTATCGAACTCGGCATCTTAATTTTAAATTCCCTCTGGAATATGCTATGTTTAACTCACTTAAAAAGAAGTTTTGAAGGGGTAAGCCTTGATATGAAATATAACAATGTTATAATGACTCCAATGTAAGAGAATAAATCAAATAATTAAGAAATAGGCGTAGTGGAGAAAAATATATGCAGTTTAGAAAAAAAATAAACAAGGTGATGCTGCTTTTTCCTACTGGGAAAGTATTGAAATGGCGTTTTCACCATTGTGAAATTCCTATGGGACTAGCGTATTTAGCTGCGGTTTTACGCAATGATTTTGATGTTAAAGTTCTTGACGGCCGAGCTAAATTCCAAAGGATGGTTCCAAAAAACAGTAAGTGGGAATATTTTGGATTCACTCCAAAGGAGATTGTTGAGCAAGTTAAAACTTATTCGCCGGATGTGGTGGGGATTAGCTGCCTTTCTTCGTTTCACTTTCCCGATGTTGTTGATTTATTTGAGCGTGTTAAAAAAATAGATAATGATATTATTACCGTCACTGGTGGAACTCATCCCACGTTTTTAGCTGATGAGGTTATGAAAAAACATTCCAGTATTGATTTTATTGTTATGGGGGAAGGCGAAGATACTTTTTATCAACTTCTTATGAATATAAATTCTGAAAAAGAATATGATGCTCTTGATGGCCTGGCTTTTCGTAATAATGGTACTTATCAAATTAATCCTAAAACAAAGTATATTGAAGATCTGGATGCCTTGCCGTATCCGGCATTTGATCTGTTTCCTTTAGATTTTTATGAAAAGAAAAGCATTCCGTTTAGTGTGACTTTTCGCAGTAAAAAGACAATTCCGATTTTAACCAGCCGCGGTTGTTCTGCCCAGTGTATATTCTGTGCTTCAAAAAATTACTGGGGTAAGCGTTACCGCATGCGAACTGCGGAAAATGTATTAGATGAAATAGAATACATGGTTAAAAAATACGGTGTTGAGGAAATTCAGTTCATTGATGATAATCTTACCTTAGACAAAAACAGGGCGCGTAAAATTTTTCAAGGACTGATTGACAGAAATATTAATATTCACTGGAATACGCCTAATGGTATTGCGGTCTGGACTTTGGATGAGCAAATGCTTAAATTGATGAAGGCCAGTGGTTGTTATGAATTAACTGTAGCTTTTGAAAGCGGGGATCAGGAAGTTCTAAACAATATAATTAAAAAGCCATTGGATTTAAAATACGCAAAGAAAATGGTCAACAAGATGAAAGATTTGGATATCCAAGTGCATTCGTTTTTTATCTCCGGATTTCCCGGAGAAACTAAAGAACAAATAAAAAGAAGTTTTGCTTTTGCCAAAACTATGGATTTAGACAGCGCCTGGTTTTTTGTTGCCAATCCGACTCCGGGATCAGAATTATATGAGATCTGCAAGAATGAGGGCTATATCAATGATGATTTTTCATTTGAAAATATTGAGTATAGTCTTTCGCATATAAAAAACAAGGAGTTTACTCCTCGGGAAATGGAAAAACTCATAATAACACAGTTTAATAATTATAATTTAGGCCAGATGGTAAAACACCCTATTCGTTTTTTAAAAAAATATCTTGGAGTAATTATTTCACATCCTATTATGTCTTTGCGTACTATTTTGGCTGACATGCTATGTTTTATAGGTAAATGAAAAAAAATATTAAAAAAGTTTTACTTATTTTTCCGCCGGTCGTCTGCTCTCAGGAAAGTCCTAAGCAGATCATGCCGCCGCTTGGGATTAGTTATCTTGGGGCGTATTTAGAGCCTGATTATGATGTTCGGCTGCTTGATGCGGCAATAGAAGGATATAATCATGAACAACGGGTAAGCCCGGGATTTTTTCAGTACGGACTTAAGAGCGAAGAAATAAAACAAAGAATTGCTGAGTTTTCACCAGATGTAGTCGGAGTGTCGTGTTTATATTCCAGCCAGTTTCCTGCGGTTGCCAATATCTGTAGATTAGCTAAGGAAGTATCTGCTGAAATAATTACTATAATCGGAGGAACGCATCCGAGTTTTCTCCCCCAAGAGTGCCTAGAATATGAAGATATTGATTTCATCATTCTAGGCGAAGGGGAATTACCGACAAAAGGGCTGCTTAATAATATCAGTAACGGAACATCATATGAAAAATTAGATGGCATTGCTTTTCGCTCTTATTCAGGAGTAGTGATAAATCCGCAGAAAAAGATGATTGAGGATATTGATACCTTGCCATATCCTGCCAGACATTTATTACCAATGGAAAAATACTTTCGTATTGGTTTGCCTATGGGGTTGATCAGCCGCAAGACTCCGGCGATCAATATCATAACCTCACGAGGGTGTTCGTTTGAGTGCTCGTTTTGCTCATCAAGTCATTTTTGGGGGCGGCGCTATCGCAGCCGCTCGGTGGAAAATATTTTAGGGGAAATGCATGAACTCAAAAAAATGGGAATACGGGAATTAAAGTTCTTTGATGATAATCTAACCTTGGATAAACCGCGGGCTAAAGCTTTGTTTAAGGCAATGATCGAACATAAATTCAATTTTAGCTGGAATACCCCAAACGGGATTGCTGCTCAGACTCTAGATGTTGAATTGCTGTCTTTAATGAAAGATAGCGGCTGTTATGAGATAACTTTAGCCATAGAAAGCGGAGATGAACAGATATTAAGAGAAGTTCTTAAAAAGCCGATTGATTTGGCGCGTACTCAAGAGACAGCTAAGTTAATTAAAAAAATTGGCATGGATACCTACGGATTTTTTATTATTGGATTCCCTCAAGAGACAAAAAAGCAGATTTACAAAACTTTAAGATTTATGGATCAAATTAAGCTGGATCGAATATCATTGTTTATTGCTAACCCTTTGCCGGGAACTGAGATATATGATATTTGTAAAAGTAAAAAATACTTAACCCAGCAGGTTACCGGACAAGCTCTAGATTATTTTAGTTCGAGTTTTGAAACTCCTGAGTTTAGTTCTGTGTTCCTTGAAAAAATCAGGCGACGCTGGTATTGGGGATATAACCTAAAGCTTTTATTAAGAAACCCTTTTAAATTTTTCCGAAATTATAGTATATTTATATTCAAGCGACCGTTGTTTATTTTGCGAGTTTTAATAAAAAAACTAATCATGCCGAGTGTAACTTATGGAAGAAGTAAAGCAACAGATCAATAAATCCAAACTCACAAATCTGATTATCTGCTTATGTATATTCTTTTTTGCGTTTTTTCTGCGTCTGATTTACCTCTATCAATATAAAAATAATCCCTTTTTTGACAGTCCGGTAATCGATGCCTTAACAAATTATTTGTTTGCTGTTCGTGGTGCTGAGGGGGATTGGCTTGTAAAAGGTGTAGTTGTCGGCCGGGGACCAGTATATGTATATTTTCTGGCTTTTTTATTTAGAATTTTTGGAACGGGGTTCACCGGGGTTCGTATAGGGCAGATGGCGCTAGGATCAATTAATTGTATTTTGGTATATTTTCTGGGTAAAAAGATTTTCACACGTTCAGTTGGGATAATTAGTGCTTTTATCTGCAGCATGTATGGGGTGCTGATCTATTTTGACGCGGAGTTCCTGTATGTGGGGTTGGCAATATTTTTAAATTTGCTCTTGCTCTTAGCCTTGCTGCATTCAATTGATAAACCTAGGATTTGGAAATGGATCGGCTGCGGTATCCTTCTGGGAGCATCTCTTCAAACAAACGCGACTATAATGTTATTCTTTCCTCTGCTTTTTGTGTGGTTGTTTTTATCTGCTGATAAGAATAAACAGGAAGAGGCATCAAGTAACATAAAGAAACGCTTTAAAAAGGTTATTGGTACATTCTTACTAATAGTCTTAGGCTTAAGTCTTGTCATGCTGCCGTTTACTCTGCGCAATTACTTTATGGGCGGAGATTTGGTAATGATAGGTTCAGCTGTGGGGATTAACTTGCATATCGGCAATAATCCGAACGCTGACGGTAAAAGCGTAAATGTACCGACAAGGGATTTTTCCTATTCAACGCAGTGGTACGATAATACATTGATTTCTGCTAAAAAAGGCGCGGAAAGGGAAATGGGAAGAGAAGTATTGCCGTCTGAGGCTTCCAATTACTGGATACGGAAATCTTTAGGTTTTATGTTAACTCATCCTGGAACTACTTTGTATCTTATGTCCCGAAAGTTTTTTTATTTTTTTAATGCCTATGAGATTCCAGAAAATCAAAGTATTTATTTTTTTCGAATATGGTCGCCTCTGCTCAAAATATTAGTCTTTCATAATAATATATTGGCTTTTCCTTTTGGGGTAATTTGCCCCTTAGCATTATTAGGGATTGCTCTTTCTTTAAAGAGGAATAAGGAAGTTAAACTGCTCCTTATTTATATGCTGGCATTTCTAATGCTTATGATGATTTTCTTTGTATGCAGCCGATATCGAGCGATTGTTATTCCAATTTTCGTTATTTTTGCGGCAGTTACTTTGGATTGGTATATAAAACAGATAAGAGATCGTAAATTTATAGTTTTATTCTCCTCGTTTATACCGTTGCTTTTCTTTTATGTATTTTCGAATGCTAATATTTTTGAAGTCAGGGAAGATGATCAATCACGCTGGTTTTTAAATTTGGGCACAGCCTATCGAAATAAGGGGCAAAATGAAAGGGCAATTAAATCCTATCTGGCGGCCAAGAAAGTAAATCCTCATAATCCTGATGCAGTATACAATCTCGGAGTTTTATACATGGAAAAAAAAGAATATCAAAATGCTATAGAGGAATTTAGAAACTCAATTAATATGGATGAGTATGATTCTGCTGCTTATTGCAATGTGGGCATAGCATTGTTGAGACAAAATAAGCTGGATGAGGCTATTTCCAGTTTTGAGTCAGCGCTGAGCATAGACCCTGCCGATGTAGGGGCAGCGGCAAACCTGGGAGCTGCTTTAATTACGAAAGGCGACTATCCGGCGGCGCTGCGCGTACTTGAAAACGGACTAAAGAGAGATCCTGATTTTCCGTCGCTTCACTTGCATTTAGGTATACTGTTTGAGGGAACGGGTGAGTTCGCGGATGCAGAGGGGGCATATTTAAGGGCAATAAAAGTTAACCCGGAATATATTCAGGCTCATTACAGTTTGTCTCAACTTTATAATAAAATGGGACTGCCGGATAAGGCTAAGCAGGCAAGGATAAGAGCAATGGAAATATTTTCTGAGGAGCTTAGATAGGATTTGAAAATAAAACTAAGACCTCTTTTTTAATTTTTTCTCCAAAGACTTTGAGAGTATCCATCCGGAAAGCATTGCTGTAGTTACTCCTGTTCCAGGAATAGTCCAGTGCCCGGATAAATAAAGATTTTTAATCGGAGTTTCTTGTTTTAAACGGTATATTAAGGATTGCCCTGGAGTATTAGCCCAGCCATACATCGCTCCTTGATGACTTAAGGAAAAATTATTCAGATCTTGTGGCGTAAATATTTTTTTAACTACAATATGATCAGACAGGTTTTTAACTTTTTGTTCTACCAAACTAAGCATTTCATTCGCGATTTGTTCTTTTGCTGTACGCCAATCACGTTCTGTTTTCCAGGGTAAAAAAGCCGTTAAGATCAATGTGCTGTGTCCTTTTGGCGCAAAATTCGGCTCAAGATGACTCGGAGAATAAGCGCTTAAGCAGGAAATACTGCCTTTTTTGAGTTTCTCAAAACATTTCGTAAAATCAAGGGATTCGTAAAAAAAGTATTCGTGTTTGTCTAAGCCGTTTTGGGCAATATCAAAATCAAGGCCTAAGAATAATTTAAAAGGCCCTACAGACGGAGATAGCTCTGATAGTTTTTTAATATATTTTTTAGGTGCAAGTGTCGGATTAATCAGTTTTGTAAAGGTCTGTGTTGCATCCGCGTTAGAAATAACTATTTTCGCGAATATTTTTTGACCGTTTTCTAAAACGACTCCTTGTGCTTGATTATTTTTTATTATAATTTCTCGAACCCCAGACTTAAGCAAAACCTTACCCTGATTTTCTTCAATGGCGCTGACAAATACATCAGCAACTTTTTGGGAATTGCCTTGCGGATAATAAGTGTGTTCTCCATACAGGCCGCTCATGCATGACATTAACATTAATCCGGAAATTCTATCCGGAGGTAATCCCAGATAAGGCCAACACGCTAGAAATAAAGTTGTTAGGTTCTTATTTTTGGTGAGCATCTTAAAGAAATTATCTGCGGTCCTTCGAGAATTTAAAAGCCAAAACAAGCCAGTAAAAGGATAGGTTAGCTTTTTTAGCAAAGTAATTTTTGCGTAATCGCTTTTTTCTACTGCTTGTTTACCTTGAAAAATCCGGGCTGTTATCAGTATGTCATGGCGCCAGGCAATCATTGCCTTAAAAACCTTTTGGATATCCTTTTTGTGATCAGGAGACTGGTCGAGCATGATTTGTTCAAGTTCTTCATAATTTCCAGGCAGAGGGATTTCGCGATCGGGCAAGATCAAAGTAACAAAAGGATCGATTTTAAAAAATTTAAGTTTACTTTTAATTTTATAATCTTCAAGCAGTCTGGCACAATTGCCTCCTTCATCAATTCCGGCTAATTGGTGCACTGCTAAGTCAAATGTATATTCTCCAATACGAAAGGCAGAACAATTCCCACCTGCAACCGAGTTGCGTTCGCAAACAATTACTCTTTGCCCAGCTTGGGCTAATCCTAAAGCTGCCGATAATCCTCCCATGCCGCTGCCTATAACTATTACATCTGTATAATCCTGCATATAAATAATGCCCTTAATTTTATACTTGTTATTAAAGTCTTTTTACATTGTTGATATATTACAGTAACTTTTTTACAGTGTCAAGCTGCAAGGCCTGCATATTCTTCTATTAGGAGTAAGGGAGAGTGGATAAACATGTTTTTTGGGGTAGTCTGCTAAAATTCAATTCAACGGCGAAAAAACTTGACAAGACAATAATGGTGTGGTATATTCTTTCATAGAATAGATAACCTTTAAATTAGTCCTGAGAGGCTAGTAAGGAGAATAAAAATGAAATTCAAAACCTGCTTATTTTGTGTGAAGAATCCACGCAAAAGGTAGGTTTTTTTTATTAATAGACAAGGAGTTAATCAATGACATTAAAAGAAAAATCAAGGTTAATGGATGCACAGATGATTAAACGCACTCTAATGCGTATAAGTCATGAGATATTGGAAAGAAATAAAGGCACAGATGAAATTGTTGTTGTGGGTATTCGTAGCCGTGGGGCGTATTTAGCCAGCCGTATAGTAAAGATGATCAAGGAAATTGACGGCAATGAAATACCGCTGGGCATCCTGGATATTACACTCTACCGCGATGACCTAACCATGATTGATACTTGTCCGGTAGTACATAGCACAAAGATAGATTTTGATATTAACGACAAAATAGTTGTCCTGGTGGATGATGTGCTCTTTACGGGGCGGACGATACGGTGCGCGCTTGATGAATTAATAGACTTGGGCAGGCCGAGAAATATTCAGCTGGCTGTTTTAGTAGACAGAGGGCACAGGGAATTACCCATACGCGCTGATTATGTTGGAAAAAATGTACCGACAACCTTAGATGAAAGCGTTGAAGTTAGGCTAAAGGAAGTTGATGATAAAGAGGAAGTAATACTCTTAAGCAAAAAAAAGGACTGATATGAAAGTGTGGACGAAAAAAGATCTTGTAGGCCTTGAAGTTTTAAATAAGGATGAAATAGAAATGATCCTTGAAACCGCAACGTCTTTCAAAGAGATCTCAACGCGTCAGGTTAAGAAGGTGCCTACTTTAAGGGGAAAGACAATAGTTCTTTTCTTCTTTGAACCATCTACTAGAACGAGATCCAGCTTTGATCTTGCCGCAAAAAGATTAAGTGCTGATACGCTAAGCATATCTACCTCAACAAGCGCAATTAAAAAAGGTGAGACTGTAAAAGACACTATGAAAAATATCGAGGCGATGCAGGTTGATGCAATAATCATCAGGCATTCAGCAAGCGGTATTGCTCAGACTTTATCTAACTGCATGGGTTCTTCCATTATTAATGCCGGTGACGGCTGCCACGAACATCCTACTCAAGGCTTGCTTGATATGTTTACGATAAAAGAGAAAAAGGGAAAAATTAAGGGTCTTAATATTTCGATAATCGGTGACATAACTCATTCCAGAGTAGCTCGCAGCAATATTTGGGGACTGAAAAAACTTGGCGCACATGTAACCGTGTGTGGGCCTAGAACGCTTATCCCTAGGGATATTGAAAAAATGGGAGTTAATGTTACAACTAGTTTGCCTCAGGCCTTAAAAAACGCGGATGTTGTTAATATTTTACGTATACAGATGGAACGCCAGAAGGCAGGGTTGTTCCCTTCATTGCGGGAATACGCGATGCGATACGGTGTGAGTAAGGAGAAGTTGGAAAAGTATGCCAAAGACGATGTGTTAATTATGCATCCAGGCCCCATGAATAGAGGGATTGAAATCACCCCAGATGTTGCTGACGGGTCATTTTCTGTGATTCTTGATCAGGTTACTAATGGAATTGCGGTGAGAATGGCTGTGCTGTATCTAGTCTGCCAATCACACACTGAAGATGCGGAACAGGAGTTATAATATGAAATTAATTATAAAAAACGCAAGAGTTATCGATTCGAAATCCAAAATCGACGATGTTCTGGATATTCTTATCGAAGGCAAAAAGATCGCAAAAATAGATAAAAACATAAAAGATAATGACGCGGATGTATTTGATGCACGTAATTTAGTGGCAAGTGCCGGTTTTGTTGATCTGCATGTACATTTGCGCGAGCCCGGCTTTGAATATAAGGAAACTATTTTAAGCGGCAGCCGTGCTGCTACAGCCGGAGGTTTTACAACAGTATGCTGTATGCCAAATACAAATCCTGTTATAGATAACCAAGGAGTTGTTGAGTTTATCATATCTGCGAGTAAAAAAGCAGGATTGATCAATGTCTTGCCTATTGGAGCGATAACAAAAGGCTCGCAAGGAGTTGAGTTGTCTGAAATGAGTGACCTAAAGGATGTGGGTGTTGTGGCGGTTTCTGATGATGGAAAGCCGCTAAGCAATGCAGCAATAATGCGTCGGGCATTGGAATATGCAGGTATGCTTAAACTTCCGGTAATAGCGCATAGTGAAGATACTGACCTGTCTGCAGGGGGTGTAATGCATGAGGGATACATGTCGACAAAATTAGGACTTAAGGGCATCACGCGTGTTGCAGAGACAAGCATGGTTAGCAGGGATATTGAACTTGCTCGTTATACAGGGTCGCATCTTCATATTGCCCATGTTAGCTGCAGGGAATCAGTGCATCTGATCAGGGATGCTAAAAAAAACGGTGTGAATGTGAGTGCTGAATGTACCCCTCATCATTTTAGTCTTACGGTTGAGTCACTTGTTACTTATGATCCAAATACAAAAGTAAATCCGCCTTTGCGCGATATTGATGATGTTAAAGCTATTTGCGAGGGATTAAAAGACGGTACGATCGATTGTATCGCTACAGACCATGCTCCTCATGCAGAGTCTGAAAAAGATGTAGAGTTTGACGCTGCTCCTTTCGGTATGATTGGACTTGAGACAGCACTGGCGCTTGGTATAAGCAACCTTGTCGAAAAAGGCATTCTCACTTTAACTCAGTTGATGGATAAGATGTCTTATAACCCTTCTAAAATAATAAATATTAATAAAGGCTATATCGCTGTCGGTGCGGATGCCGATATTACGGTTTTTGATCCAAAGCAGAAGTGGGAAGTAACAGAGGGAGATTTCTACTCAAAATCAAAGAATTCCCCTTTTCTCGGTAATACTTTAAAGGGGCGGGTTATTCTTACTATATGCGGCGGCAAGAAAGTTTTCAGTATTTAACTAATAACCTAAAACGCAATACTAAATACACAATACTATGAAAAAAAAATTTATTGCGGATCTTCATATTCATTCGAAATACAGCAGAGCCACATCACCTCATATGGATTTGCCCAATTTAAGTAAGTGGGCAAAAATAAAAGGTATTGATCTTCTAGGTACAGGAGACTTTACGCATCATCTCTGGCTTGATCATCTAAAATCTACGCTTGAACCTGTAGATAATGGACTCTTTAAATATAATGATGTTCATTTTATGCTTACGGTTGAAATCAGCAGTATTTATTCTAAAAATGGCAGATGCTATAGAATCCATAACCTCATTTTTGCGCCGAGCTTCAAAACAGTTGATAAAATAAATAAAACACTATCTAAAATCGGCAATCTCCATTCTGACGGCAGGCCAATACTTGGACTTGATGCAGCAAAGCTTGCAAGAATTGTTTTTGATATTGATCCGAACTGCATGTTAGTTCCCGCGCATATCTGGACTCCCTGGTTTAGTTTGTTTGGTTCAAAATCTGGATTTGATGTATTAGAGGATTGTTTTGAAGATCAGGCAAAGAATATTTATGCTCTAGAAACAGGATTGTCTTCAGACCCGGCAATGAATTGGCGGCTTAGCGCATTGGATAAATACACTTTAATTTCTAACTCAGATTGTCATTCGCCGCAAAAAATCGGTAGGGAAGCTAATGTTTTTAATTGCGAACTATCATATTTTGAAATAATGGATGTGCTAAAGACAAAAGATAAAAAAAGATTTCTCAATACAATTGAATTTTTCCCGGAAGAAGGCAAGTATCATTTTGATGGACATCGTAATTGCAAGGTAAGGTTTTCACCCCAGCAGACAAAAAAGAATAAAGGTCTTTGTCCTGTATGTGGTAAATCAGTCACTGTTGGTGTTACTAACCGAGTTGAAGTGCTGGCTGATAGACCAGAGGGCTTTGTGCCGGAAAATTCTATCCCTTTCAAAAATTTTATACCTCTTGATGAAATCATATCAGATGCTTTAGAGGTTGGGAAAACCTCAAAAAGAGTTATCAAGGCCTATGATGATGCCATATCAAAGTTAGGAACAGAATTTGATATTTTAATGCATAAAAAAGAAAAAGAGCTTTTTAGTGCCCTGCCGGAGAAAATAGCAGAAGGTATTTTAAAAGTTCGCCGCAATGAATGTGTGATTAATCCAGGCTTTGATGGGCAGTATGGAACAGTAAGTATTTTCGGTAAACCAAAAAAGGCAAGAGTTGATCCTGAGAAGCCCAAAAAGGCTATAAATAAAAAATCAGCTGAAGTGGCTGATAATGAAAAGCAATTAAGTTTTTTTTAAAAAACAGGTAAAGAAGAAAAAATAATTAGGGGATATAAGCCGTGAAAAAAGCATTAGTCCTATATTATTCATATTCAGGTAATACCAAAAAAGTAGCGGCAGTTTTGCAAAAGGTACTTGCTGAGAAATATCAGGTTAATATGCTTGAGCTGAAAGCTTTGGATGAGCCGGATTCTTTTGTGAGGCAATGTCTTCGCTCATTAAAGAAAAAACAGGCTCAAATCCAGGAGAATATTTCTTTTGATGTAAGTGAGTATGACCTAATCGCTCTTGGAACTCCGGTCTGGGCGTTTGGGATGGCGCCTGCAATGAGAACGTTTATTAATAAATGCAGCGATTTCCAGTTAAAAGATATTATTGTCTTTGCCACTTATGGTAGTGGTGTTGGCAAGGAGAAGTGTTTAAAAGAAATGGCACAGATATCTATTAGTAGAGGCGCAGGAGTAGTAAAACAATTTCTTGTCCAGCAAAATGATACGGCTGATGAGCAGAGAGTTACCTTGTGTATAAAAGAGATATTATAAATAGTAAGGCTTAGCTAAATGGTAAAAAGAATACTGATTTCAGTTATTGGCGGGCATAAAGCTGATAATAAAACCGCTAAGCTTGCATATGATGCCGGTAAAATGATTGCTGAACTTAATGCAGTCCTGATTTGCGGCGGTTTAGGCGGAGTTATGGAGGCGGCTGCACGCGGAGTGAAGGACGGCGGAGGAATGACTGTGGGAATACTTCCCGGTAAGAGCAAAGAAGACGCGAATAACTATATTGATATTCCGATTGCTACTGGTCTGGGATATACACGCAATACTTTGGTTGCCGGGGCATCTGATATTGTAATAGCTTTTGCCGGAAAAGAAGGAACTTTGTCTGAGATCGGGTTTGCCTTAAGTGAGAAAAAACCAATAATAGGACTGAATACATGGAAAATCCCCGGGATAATAGCGGTAAAAACTGTTGAAGACGCGAGAAAAAAAATAGTGAAAATTTTAGGATTAAAAATTTAATAATGGAAAAATTTGCAGTAAAAACTTCTAAGCAGCTAGAATTTGTAGATATTACATCCTCTGTGCAGGCTATTGTTTTAAAAAGCGGAATTCTTAGCGGTATGTGCACGGTATTTGTGCCGCATACTACAGCAGGCATAACTATTAATGAAAATGCTGATCCGAGCGTTAGAGCTGATATTATTAAAGAGTTGGATAAGATTGTACCGCATGATGATGGGTATGCTCATGCTGAGGGTAATTCCGCGGCACACATAAAGGCGTCTATGATGGGTTTTTCTCAAAACATAATAATTGATGCTGGTAATTTGGCGCTTGGGACATGGCAGGGAATATATTTCGCAGAATTTGATGGTCCGCGCACAAGAAAAGTGTTTGTAAAAATAATAAAAGATTAAACAGAATTTAGTATTGCTTTACGGTTGCGAAAACTATTTTTACTCATTCTCGTTTTACATCCATGTAAAACTGCGAGGAAAATGCTGATTTTTAATCGTTCTGAAAAATCAACATTTAAACCCATAAAAACAGTTATTCGCACCCTTAAAAGATAGATGCTGAGGGTAAGTATAATATTATTTTACTTTTGCCTTTTAACTTTTAACTTGGAGAAGGCTTTGCCTGAACTGCCGGAAGTAGAAACGATAAAAAACGATTTAGAAAAAGTAATTTTAAATAAAAAGATCACTGCTGTTATTATTCATAGGTCGAGTGTTGTAAAAGAGCCTTCTTTGAAAAAATTCAAATCACTTTTGCTGGATTCTAAGTTTAGGAAAATTATAAGAAGAGGCAAACTGCTCGCTTTTGAGATCATTACTGCGCAGAAAGAGATTTACTTTCTTAGTGTTCACTTGCGTATGACCGGACAGCTGGTTTATGGAAGCGATGATCCGAAAAGCCGGGTAAGTTTTAAATTATCAAACGGATTTTATTTATGCTACAATGATCAAAGAACTCTGGGTGAACTAAGACTTGTTAAAGATATCCAGGCCTTAAACGTGGTAAAAAATATGGGGCCGGAACCTTTAAGTAAAGATTTTAGAGTGAATGATTTTATTAAGTATATTTCTATGCGCAAAGCAAAGATCAAACCGCTTTTACTTGATCAGAAATTTGTTGCCGGTATCGGCAATATTTATGCGGCAGAGGCATTGTTTATCTCGAAGATAGATCCGGCAAGGAATGCATGTGACCTAAATGAACAGGAAGCAAAACTATTATTTAAGAATATCAAAAGTATCCTTAAAAAAGCAATAAAGTGCAGAGGATCGTCTTTTAGTGATTATCGGGACGGACATGGTAATAAAGGAACTTTTTCAAATAATTTTTATGTATATGGACGCAAAGGCCAGGCATGCCTTGTTTGTAAAGATTTTATACAGAGGATTAAACTAGGAGGCAGAGGCACGTATTTTTGCCCTGGGTGCCAGAAATAGTTTTTACGGATATGAAAACTATTTTTACTCATTCTCGTTTTGCCTCAGGCAAAACTACGAGGTAAACATTATTTTTTAGACATCCATGTTAAAATTAATGTTTAAATCCGCAAAAATAGTTATTCATATCCTGGTATGGTTTAACGCAATACGGAGCTATCATGTTATATGATCTAAAAGCGAAAATAATAAAAAATAAGAAACTCACGCCATCTATTTATTATTTGGAGCTAAAAATCCCCAAATTGGCTGGCAAGCTTATTCCCGGGCAGTTTCTTCATGTGCGGCTTCTTGGTACTACAGACCCGCTATTGCGCAGGCCTTTGAGTGTAAACCGGATAGTAAATAAGAATAATGTGGGTATTGTATATAAGGTTGTGGGCAAGGGAACATATCTGCTTAAAGAAATGGCTGTCGGGGAAACAGTTGATGTTCTTGGGCCTTTAGGTAATGGATTTGACTTGAGTAAAATTGAAAATAATAAAGGACCTGTAATTTTTGTTGCAGGCGGCATGGGAATTGCCCCTTTTGTTTTTCTGGCTAAATACTTAAGAGTGAAAAAGCGAAAAGTTATTGCTTTTGTGGGTATGGATACAAAAAAAGAACTTGTTGTTATCGATGAATTAAAAAAACTGGGATGCAAGGTGAAAGTTTCAACTGACGATGGATCACGCGGATTTAAAGGTTATGTTTCAGACATGCTAGAAAAATATTTAGCCAAACCCCAAACCCGAATCCCTAAACCCTACATTTATGCCTGTGGTCCAAAACCGATGTTAAAGGCCTTGCGTGATGTTGCAGCAAGTTATAATCTCAAAGGGCAGGTTTCACTTGATGAGATGATGGGATGCGGTATAGGCGCGTGTTTGGGATGTGTTGTGAAAACAAGAAACTTCACTGAGCAGGGTGCAAAGGAAGTTAAGGAAATAGTTTATAAACGCATCTGTAAAGACGGCCCGGTTTTTGATATTAATGAGATAATCTGGGAGGATTAAACTATGAACTTTGGGTTTGTTCTTATTGGACTTTTTGCTGGTATTTGCGGAGGAATTTTTGGAATAGGCGGTGCTGTAGTCATGGTTCCTGCTCTGGTTTTACTTTTTAATTTTACGCAGCATCAGGCGCAGGGTACGACATTGGCAGCGATGATCCCGCCAATCGGACTGCTGGCGGCTTGGAATTATTATACTCAAGGACATGTGAAAGTTTTGCCTGCTGTGCTTATAGCTTTAGGTTTTTTCTTTGGCGGGTATATTGGTTCAATTTTTGTTGTCCGTGTTCCGCCGCTTATGTTGAAAAGGCTGTTTGGCATTTTTCTATTTTTAATCAGTTTCAAACTTATATTTTTAAAATGATTGGTGTGTGATGGATTTAAGTATAAAAATTGGTAAATTAAAGTTAAAGAATCCGGTAACAGTGGCATCAGGTACTTTCGGGTATGCTGAAGAGTTCAAGGACTTGGTGAAATTGAGTGATCTGGGAGCGATAATTACTAAGACGATCACAAAGGAGCCAAGACTTGGCAATGCTACGCCGCGTTTAGCAGAAACAGCATCAGGAATGTTAAATGCTATTGGACTGCAGAACGAAGGTCTTGATAATTTTATAAAAGTAAAACTGCCTAAATTGAAAAAGATGGGCACAAAGATCATTGTAAGCGTTAGTGCGAATTCTGCGCTAGAGTTTATTTATTGCGTAAGGAAATTGAAGGACGCGGGAGTTGAGGCGGTTGAACTGAACCTTTCATGCCCTAATATAAAATACGCAAAACTTAAAGCATCTAACAATGAAAAGGCGAGGATTTTTGCTCAAGTTGCGGACGATACATATACACTTGTGAGTGCGGTGGCAAAAAAAACTGATGTAGTGCTTATTGCAAAGTTAAGCCCGAATGTCACTGATATCACCGAAATAGCAATTGCTGCTGAAAAAGCAGGGGCTGACGCGCTGAGTTTGGTCAATACTTTCTCGGCTATGGCGATAGACATAGATACTTGTAATCCTAGGTTGGCTAATGTCAGCGGAGGCTTGAGCGGACCGGCAATAAAACCGATTGCTTTAAAGATGGTATATGATGTTTTTAAGGCTGTTAGAATTCCGATTATCGGCATGGGGGGAATAATGAATGCTGATGATGCGATAGAATTTATGATTGCCGGAGCAACGGCTATTAGTGTAGGGACAGCTAACTTTGTAAATCCTGGAGTCAGCATGGAAGTGATAGCGGGAATTAAGAGTTATTGTAAAAAGAAAAAAATAGAGAATTTGAAACAAATCATAGGAACGGTAAAAACATGAAAAAGAAAACAGCATTGATAGTGGCCTTAGATGTTCCTGGACTGAATGAGGCTGAAACTATAGTTAAAAAATTATCGCCAGCTGTAAAATACTTTAAGATTGGCATGCAGTTGTTTACAGCATGCGGACCAAGCGTTGTAGAAATGGTGCACAGTCATAAAAGAGAGGTTTTTCTTGATTTAAAATTTCATGATATTCCAAATACTGTTGCACAGGCAGCCATCAGTTCTTTAAGGCTGGGAGTTTTTATGTTCAATGTGCACGCTATCGGCGGC
>JAGLQQ010000006.1 GCA_023136735.1 Candidatus Omnitrophota bacterium
ATTAAAATCCGCAAATACAATTCCCCCTATCTGTTTAATGTGCCAAGGAAAAGTGTTTTCTATCTAGGAGTTGGGATTTGTTTTAATAACTTGCAAATCATTAAGTTATAGTAATCCATTCAACTTAAGTTCAGAATGAACCTATTTTTTTACTATAATAAATGGAGCTTAGGCTAATGATTCATGATGCTTTAAAAAATTTTAATCAGTATACAAGTTTACATTCTCGGTTCAAAAAAGTAACTGATTTTCTGTTTGCCGGGATTGCGGATATTGATGTGGGCAGCCATGATCTTGGTGAAGGGGTTATTGCTATGGTCAGTGAATATGATACCAAGAATGTCTCTGAGGGGGTTATTGAGGCGCATCGAAAATATATCGATATTCAGATAATGCTGAGCGGCAGAGAAAAGGTCGGTATTTGCAATGTCGATGAATGTAAAAAAGAGCCATATGATTTAGAAAAAGATCTGCAGAAGATGAAGGGAGATGTGGAGTTTATTACACTAAAGCCCGGCTATTTTGCCGTGTTTTTCCCGTCTGATGGACATATGCCTCAGATTAAGGCCGGGCAAAAAAGCGAACATGTAAAAAAAATAGTAATTAAAGTGGGAATTACCGGGAATCATGATCATTAGGCTTTATTACTGCGCTAAGGAAGGAAAATAATCTTGCAAAGTGAAAAAAAAATCGCTGTTTCCTTTTCCTGTGGTTATCTTATAATATTCATCCTAATAAACCTTTTTTTTATGAATGTCTGTTTTTCTCAGCAGTTTTGCCCTTCAGAGCATCTGGCCCAAATAAGGATGGGAGTAAGGGGGGCAAACAACCATGATAATATCTGGGGATATACAGATATTTTCTTTCCAATATACAATAATAAAGATTCTGTTCTCTATGGAGCAAGTGATTTCTTGATCTTCCTTAATCCAAAGATCACAATGACTGATTTCTCCACAGATGAAGAAAATTTAGGCGTAGGGTTTCGATATCTGGCCTCAGATTTACTATTTGAACAAGGTATTATTGTCGGAAGTAATGTTTATTATGATGCGGCTTACAGTGAAAACGGAGGCCGCCATACCCAGCTTGGGTTAGGAATAGAATTTTTGTCACAAGTTCTGGATTTAAGGGGTAATTACTATTTTCCCATCTCAGATAAGAAAATCATAGACGATTATTATAACTTTGGACAGAGAAGCCTTATGCAATATTTTAGAGAAGAAGAGGCGTTACGGGGATATGACGCGGAAATTGGAATTCCCGTTCCACTACTAAGCAGTATTATCGAAACATGGGTTTATGGAGGCGGGTACTGGTACAATTCAAAGATTAGCGAAAATATAGAAGGATTAAAAGCAAGGATACAAATAAACCCTGCGCCGCTGATAACATTCAGCGTGGAAGTTAAAGATGATAATGTGTTTGGAAACGAAACTTTTATCGGCGGGTTTGTTAGTCTGCCATTTGACCTTGGTAATTTATTGCAGCGCAAAAATCCTTTTGAAGGATGGCAGCAAACCGCAAAATTTCAAAAGGGAAAAAGATCTTTGGCCCAACGTATGACAGAACCGGTAATAAGAGATATAAATATTATCACAACAGCTAAAACCCGTTCTGAAAAAGTGCATGATATGATTTTTGTCGATAACTCTAATGATGCGGACAGTCTTGAAGACGGATCTTTGGATCACCCGCATAATACATTATCTGAAGCTTTTTCAAATTCTATTTATGAAAAAGATGTTTGGATATATGTAAATAATGGTGATGGCGGCAGTACTGGTTATACGGGGAATTTTACGCTTGCAGATAGAGTTGTTGTCTGGGGGCAGGGGTATCGATATCTTAATTTAGGGGGAGGAAATCATCCAGAAATAGATGGCGGCGGAGTAGGTAATGTTTTCACCCTGGGTAATGACAATACTGTAATGGGTTTAAAAATACAGAATGGAGACGCAGGGATTTACGGGAAAAATATAACTAACACAGAAATAAGGAATAATGTTATTACCAATAATGGCGGAGATGGAATTCATCTGGAAACAGATAGTACATATAATTTATCTGCTCAAATCTCAGGAAATACGATCAATAGTAATATTGCTAATGGGGTAGTTTTATGGAGCGAGGATTCAAGCCTTATATCTACTGTCTTCACTCAAAATACGATAAATGATAATAGCGGTACTGGAATTTACCATTGGAGCGGGGATTTAAGTACCATTAATACAACTTTTTCGAAAAATACAATTAGCAGCAACGCGGGTGCCGGAATTTATCTGCAAAGCAATTCAAGCAGTGTGTTAACAAGTTCACTTTCAAGGAATAAAATATACTCAAATACCTTAGACGGAGTGTATTTGGGGGATTTAGGCAGCAGCATTCTGACTTTGGATATGGGAAACGGTGCCCTGAGTTGCGGAGGGTATAATTCCGTCTATAGTAATGGCGATAAAGAAGTAGATAATGATACAGCTCTGACGGTTAAAGCAGAAAATAACTGGTGGGGACCGGCATTAAATAGTTCGCAGTTTAATGGTGATATAGATTATGACCCTTATTTAGATTCCGATCCTAATTAGTGCAGACAACAAAATGAAAAGATTGAACCGCGCAGGTTCAATCTTTTGCTCTGTGTCTTATCCTGCAATAGTTGACACTTTGGCACTGTTGCAAAATGTGCAGATGTAAGGCATTAG
>JAGLQQ010000060.1 GCA_023136735.1 Candidatus Omnitrophota bacterium
GGTGTAATATCAGACATTATCGGAAGAAGGCGGTTATTGCTTATTGTCAGTTTTTGCTCTCCTTTGGCAATGATACTTTTTTTAATCGGGATCAAAACTGCGCTTATTCCGGTAGTTATATTATTGGGTTTAATTTCATTCTCCAGCACCCCGGTTGTATTAGCAATGATCCAAGAAAATAATTTCAAATATCCTTCAATCGCCAATGGGATATATATGACTATAAACTTTCTTTTAAGTTCATTTATTGTGCTGTTTTTTGGAAAAATCTCTGATATGTTTGGTTTAGAAAAGGCTTTTTTTATTTCCGGGATGTGTTCTTTTCTGGGATTGCCGCTGGTTTTTTTGATTCCCGCGGATAGAACCTAAGTAAAACACTCGCATTTCAAATTATGGTCAAAATCAGGAATTGCAGCAGAACATTGATAGTCCCTTTACAAAATCTATAAGATATGATATATTTTATATGGTTGTTGTTTACTAATAAATGGATTGTTACGGCTCTCACGGATGTGAGGGGTTTTTTTTTATGGTGAAAAAAATGAGATATTGCTCAATAAAAATTTAAAATTAAAGATAAAGCAGTCGAAAGGCTGTTTTTTTATTTTTTAGTTTTCAAAAATTAAGGAGGAATTGTGAAAAAAATAACGAGTTTACTAATGCTGTTGTTTTTGATACAAGCGCATATTGTACAGGCTACGGATTGGAGTGTACAAGTAATATCTGCTAATGATAGTTATCAGCTAGAGGAAGAAGCGTTCTTTGATATCGAAGTGCTAAAGAATGGAGTGCTGGCTGATGATAAACATTTTATAATGCAGTCTTCGTTCCCGGATTCTACAACTGCAGTGTCTTTGGTGAAAATAGATAAAGGAAAATATGTGTTTAGTGTCCTTCTTAGTGCATTATTAGAAAATCAGGTGCTCAATGTACAAGTAATAAAAATAGCAAAGAAACCATCTCTTTTTGCCGCAGGCTTTAAAACTATAAACGTTAAAATTCAGCATGATAACTCGTTTATTATTAAAGAGGGAAGTCATACTGTCAACAATCAAATTACACTAGAAATCAAATCCGCTTCATTTTATGAGATGGCTATTAGTGAAGATCCTACGTTTTGGAATTGCCAGTGGCAGCCGTACTCTGCCAGCATTTCTTATGATTTGTCAAATGGAGACGGTGAAAAAACAATATATGTAAAGTTTAGACATAAGTTTACCCAAGAAGAACAAGTTGAAAATGCGCGGATAATTCTGGATACAATAGCGCCGGAATTTTCCGCTCTTTCTCCTGTTGATGGCTCAGTGGTGGCAGGAAGAACAAATTGATATGAACATTAAACGTGTTTTAAAAACAATTAGGGTTAAAGATGACGGGGAAGTCGATAAAAATGACTTATTAATTCTCTCGATCTTGTTCGGCTGGTTTTTAATTGCTTTATACTTTACCCCTACGCTGCTTTCTTTGCTTATAGGAAAAGAACCGTTGATAGCTAAAATCTCAGTTGTGATTTTTGTCCTTGGAATTAATATGATGTGGCTGTATGGGCTTTATCATATTGTTCACATCCTCTTTTCCTATTTTGCGCATACTCC
>JAGLQQ010000061.1 GCA_023136735.1 Candidatus Omnitrophota bacterium
GAATGATTTTAATGAAAAAACCTGTTTGACATGTGTTGCTCAGGAATATGATGATTTTCATGTGTTTATTTGTGATGATAGTGACAGTGAAGAAATTAAGAAAAGAATTGATTTGTTTCAGGAACAAAATCAATCGATTGTCAATATTTTGAGAAGAAATACGCATCGCGGGTTTAAAGCAGGAAATATTAACGATGCATTGAAAAAAATTGAAAAGCGTTTTGAATATGTTGCGGTTAATGATGCTGATACAGAGTTGCCTGATCATTTTCTTAATAAACTCCTGCCTAAATTTGCCTTAAGCCCGAAAATCGCCTTTGTTCAGGCAGCACAGGGGGCGCTTAAAGATCAAAAAGGATATTTTGGCAAGTCTATGAAGCCGATGATCGATATTCATTGGAAGCATTATATGTCATTAAAAAATAGATTTGGTTTTGTGATGTGGTACGGTCATGGAGCTATTTTGAAACGGTCTGTTGTTGAAGAAACAGGAGGTATCCCGGAAGTTGTTACTGAGGATCTGGCTTTTTCATCCGAAGTACGCAGAAGGGGCTACTATGGTATTGTCGATGAAGATATTGTTTGTGGAGAGGAATTTCCGCAAAATATCGAGAAATTTCGCAAACGTAACAGAAAATGGGTTAGAGGTACTTACCAATACTTAACTGAGTTTTATCCTAAGATTCTTCGTGCAAAATGTGTGCCTTGGTTTGAAAAAGCGGACATTTTTATTTCCGCGTTTGCCCTGCTGCAGGCAATTCCATTTATGTTATTAGTTTTTGTGGCAAGCTTTATCATGCCTTTTTATTATACGGTTTCCCAGGTGCGTGGGCCTTTATTTCTTGTGCCGCCGCTATTTTATGATAGCTTTGCGCAAATAATTTTGAGAACCAGATACAATGTGTTTTGGGTATTTGATTTTTATTTAGTTATGTTTATGGTAATATTTTGTCCTTTAATCCCCGCGATGATTGATATGCGGCATAAACGTACCAAAATGCTGCGCTATATGGGGGTATCATCTTTTTTGCATTTATCGATTCTGCTTGATTCTGCTAAGGAGATTATTCTTTATGTGTTTACCGGAAAGACCTATTTTCCGGTGACTAATAATATGAGCGAGAAATGCGATAATAGATATTGGGTTTTGACTGAAATGTTTATCGGTATATTTTTGATTATTTTTGCTTTTACGACATATAATCTTTGGCTTGTTTCTCTGGGGGCTGCTTTTATGCTTACACTTGTAGTTATGTCCTGGGAAAATAAAGGAATAGTTAAGGCTTTAATACCAGTGCCTTTTGCGGTAACTGTTGCGATTATGTTTTTTATCGGGATTACCATTTTACAAAATGTCAGATGACGACTCTGTGGATATTTAAAAAGTTGAAAAGGAGATAATTATGAAAGTTCGCAAGGAATTTTTGTGGAAGCTGGTTTTGATGTCTTGTATCGGCTCAACAGTATTCTTGCTGGCATTTGAGCAGGGGCATTCAGCAATGGGGTATAGATATTTAAAAATGCGTGATTATGACAAAGCTATAAACGCGTTCTCTCTGGCAAACAATCAAAGCGGGTTAGGCCTGCTTTTTCTAAAAAGACGTATGTATGAACAAGCTGAAGAAAGATTCAGGCAAATTGGTGATAAAAAAGGTTTGGGGCTTGTGTATCTGCAAAAAAGAGAGTTTGCTAAAGCATTAAGAAATTTTCAGGACGAGAACGATCATGCTGGAGTTGGGCTTGTTTTATGTTCGCAGCATAGGTTTAAGGATGCTTTAGCAGAATTTAAAAAGGGCAATGATTTTACAGCTGCGGGACATGCCTATATTGGCATGGGACAGCATCGTAAGGCAATTCAGATATTTGACCGGGCCAATGACTATTCTGGCTTAGGGCTGGCATATCTTAATAAAGGTGACAGGAAAAAAGCCAGATTTTATTTTAATAAAAACAAAGATTATTCCGGATTGGGACTGGTAGCATTAAATGAAGGTAATTTCAAGACTGCCAGAAAGTATTTTCAGGAAGAAAATGATGTGGACGGGTTGGCATTGCTTGCCTTAAACAGAGGACAGCATAACCTGGCTTT
>JAGLQQ010000062.1 GCA_023136735.1 Candidatus Omnitrophota bacterium
TTACCCAGCATACGTCCCACCTCAGGAAGTTTGCGTGGACCAAAAACAAGCAAAGCGACAAAAAATACCAAAATTAATTCAGGCATTCCGATATTAAACATTTATTCATCCTTAAATCAAATATCTGTTATTACACTGTTAAATACTTCTATAGTATATTCTATATCTTTTTTCGTATGGGCAAAAGATAAAAAATTAGCTTCAAATTGAGACGGCGCAAAATAAATACCATTCTCCATCATTGCAGAAAAATAATCCGCGTATTTATCTGTCCTCGCAAGGCATGCGGATTTATAATCTGAAACCAACCCATCCGTAAAAAATACCGTAAACATTGAATGAAAACGACTTACGGTTATTTTCTTTCTTTTATCTTTTGCTATTTTTTGCATAGCATTACACAACTTGGCGCATAATGAATTTATTTTATTGTAATCAGCTTTCTTTAATATCCGCAAGGTTTTTAAGCCGCAGGCAACCGCTATAGGATTACCTGAGAGTGTTCCTGCCTGATACATGCTGCCCAATGGTGCCACACAATCCATTATTCTTTTACTTGCCCCATAAGCTCCAATAGGCATGCCTCCGCCGATAATTTTACCAAGACAGGTAATGTCCGGTTTCACTTTTTGCATATTCTGCACCCCGCCAAAACAAAAGCGAAATCCGGTCATCACTTCATCAAAAATAAGCAATATCCCGTACTGCCTGGTTATAACTCTAAGCTTTTGGAGAAATTTATTTATTGGTGCTACTACTCCCATATTTCCACATACAGGCTCTATAATAATAGCCGCTATCTTCTTATGATTAGCCGCTATCGCGGACTCAACTTTTTTCATATCGTTAAAAGGCAGTATAATTGTATCGACCACAGAGCTTTTCGGTACTCCGCTGCTTGTCGGCACACCAAGCGTAGCAGCTCCACTGCCTGCTTCAACTAAAAGCCCGTCGCTATGACCATGATACGCTCCCTGAAACTTAACAATCTTGTCTTTGCCTGTATAACTTCGAGCAAGTCTTATCGCGCTCATTGTCGCCTCAGTTCCTGAGTTAACCAAACGCAGCTTTTCCATGCTCGGCATAGCACTTTTTATCAGCTGAGCAATTTCATTCTCAGAAACACTCGGCGCACCAAAGCTAGTACCTGATGCCGCGGTTTTTACAATACTGCTTATTACCTGTTTATGCGCGTGACCCAGGATAAGCGGCCCCCAGCTTAAGACATAATCTATATACGAATTTCCGTCTATATCATAAATCTTGGAGCCTTTGCCGTTTTTCATAAAAACCGGATTCCCACCAACAGCCTTAAAAGCACGCACCGGGCTGTTAACTCCTCCCGGCATAAGCTCTAGAGCCTTATTGTAATAAGCTTTTGATTTTCCTCTTTTAATCACAACTTTTCACCAATCTCATACTCTATATGTTGGGCTTGTTTTTTTAAATTTTTTTAAAGTAAACAACATTTTAAAGCCATCAACTTCGCATTTTTTTGATATCTCTGTGATTATTTTTTTACACTCTGATTTAGTTTTTGCATGCACCATAGTGTAGAAATTGTATGGCCAATCTGGTTTGCTTGCCCGCAGATAACAATGGCTGATAGCCTTTTCCTTACTGCAAATTTTCCCTACTTCTTCTATTCTTTCTTCAGGGATATTCCATACACACATGCAGTTTGCCCTCAAACCCACTAAATCATGGCTTAAAAGCGCGCCAAATCTGCGAATATAGCCTCTCTCCTTAAGCAATGCTATAATCTCTACGACTTTCTTTTCCTCAATATTCAGCTTCTTTGCAAGAGAAGAATACGGAGAGCTTTTAAGCGGCAAATCGCCCTGTATAAAATTTAATATTTGTTTTTCTTTTGCACTCAGCATTATCTTTGCCATATATTTGCTAAAACCTAAACTCCGCATTAATTTTGAATGTCTTTTTTGACGGCAAGCTCAAGACATTCACAATCCCTCTGCGTTTTTTAAAAATTTTAATAAATTGTCCTATTTCTTTTTTTGTTTTCGCGCTAAATGTAAACCAGACATTATACTGCGCGTCTCTCAAATAATTATGTGTTACATTATCATATGAGTTTATGAAAGCAATATTTGCCCTTATAGATCCTTCTGTAATTTTTGCGCCGATAAGAGTGCTTTTATAGCCAAGCCGCGAAGCTGATGCCGCCGCTCCTATCCTACGAACATAACCTTGCTTTTTTAAGCGCTTGATCTCGGCAATAAGCTCCTCTTCATCCATATCCAGTTTATCGGACAGCATCTGATAAGGATTTTTCGTGATAGGAAATTCAGACTGTAATATTTTTAGAATTTTCAGACTTAATTTTTGTTTTTGGCTCATAATTACAATTCGGGTCTTCCGCCATATAGTCTCCTGCGGACTGTTGAAACGCCGTCGCACGGCAGCCGGAGCACAGGATTTTAAATTCACATATTCCGCATTTACCATGAAATTTCATACTACGCAAATCTTGCAAAACTTTATTTTCCTGCCAAATTTTTCTAAACCCGCCTTCGTTTCTGATATTACCCAGATTTATCGGCATATAAGGACACGGGTGCACCTCGCCATTTGGGAGAATACACGCATAGCTTATTCCAGCCAGACAACCTTTTTCAAAACGTGTCTTTAGGTTTTTCTCCTTGGCAATACGCACAAACTGAGGAGCGCATACAGGTTTGAGCTCAAGAGTTGCGGTTTTTTGCTTCTGGAGGATCTCTTCTATCAATTTCTCATACTCTTGCGCGTCGGGGATGACATCGTTAATCTCCTTCCCCCTACCTGTTGGCACAAGAAAAAATATATGATGTGCTTGCGCGCCGATATTTTGAGCAAAATCTGTTATCGTTAATATTTTGTCAATGTTTTTTTTGGTAACTGTGGTATGCACCTGAAACTCAAGGCCCGCTTTTTTAGCATTTTCCATGCCTCTAACCGCCAGCTTCCAAGCTCCATCAAGACAGCGAAATTTATCATGTTTTTTTTCATCAACAGAATCAAGACTAATGCCAATACGTTTTAATCCTGCCTGTTTAAGACGCCTAGCACATTCCTCATCAACAAGTGTACCATTTGTACCTAAAACACTTATCAGTCCTAGCTCTTTAGCAAAGGGGATCCATTGAAAGAGTTCTTCTCTTAAGACAGGTTCTCCCCCCGAAAAGATAATTAAACGGAAATTAAGACTTTTGAGTTCCCTTAAGAGTTTCTTGCCTTCTTCTAAATCAAGCTCATCATGTGCCGCAAATCCTGCATCACGATAACAATGTTCACATTTTAAATTACATGCTTTTGTAATATTCCAGGAAATCAACATGTTTTATTTACCAATTACAGGTTACAAGTTATGAGTTATAAGCTTTAAGCAAAAACAAGTTGTCCTATTAGCTATCAACCATGAGCTTTTTTGCCTTTTTAGCTTTTAATTCACCTGTGCCTAAGGGTATGACTTATTTTTAGTTCTTTGCTTAGTATTACGTATTGTGTGAAAAACTAAGCGCTATTCCAACAGGCTAACCGGTTAACAGGCAACTGCCTAACTCTTTTCACTTTTTACTTTCTACTTTTTACTTAAAGCAGATATTTACCACTTAGCCATCGCGCGGCGTCTTTAGCATGATAAGTGATAATCAGATCCGCTCCAGCCCTTTTCATAGCTGTTAATATTTCAAGGGTGACTGACTTCTCATCGATATATTCAAGTGAAGCTGCAGCCTTAACCATTGAAAACTCCCCGCTGACATTATACGCAACCATCGGCACCGGATATTTTTGTTTTGCCTTAGATATTACATCGAGATAAGCAAGCGCTGGTTTTACCATAACCATATCCGCGCCTTCTTGGATATCAAACTCAATTTCTCTTAATGCCTCAGTTACATTGCCGGGATTAATCTGGTATGTTTTCCTATCTCCTGTGGCTGGACTGGAATTACAGATATCGCGAAACGGACTATAAAAACTAGACGCAAATTTTGCACTATATGCCATTATTGGGATATGTTTAAAATTGTTTGCGTCAAATGCCTTGCGAATAGCAGCAACTTGTCCGTCCATCATAGAACTTGGAGCTACTATATCTGCCCCTGCCTCTGCATGCGACAAGGCCATTTTACCCAGCAATTCACATGTTGCGTCATTATAAACCACAACGTCTTCTTCACTAGGGGGAATATCCATTGAGCTCTCTTTCTCAGGATTTTCAGAGTTTGGAGTTATTTTATTTTTAACTATTCCACAATGTCCGGAAGTTGTATATGAGCAAAGACATACATCTGTTACAACCAGTAGATTAAAATGCTTTTCCTTAAGGGCTTTTATTGCGGTTTGAACGATCCCGCCTTTAGCATAAGCCGCAGTGGCTCTCTCGTCCTTTTTTTCAGGGACGCCAAAAAGCATAAGTGCCGGGATATTCAAACTCTCAACTTCCTTCGCCTCTTTGAGTAAATTATCCACAGACATCCTAAAAACACCCGGCATTGATTTAACAGGTTCTTTTACATTTGTTCCTTCAACAACAAAAACAGGATAAATAAATGATCTTGCACTTAAATCCGTCTCCTTAACCATTTCCCGGAGAATATTGCTTTTACGTAATCTTCTTAATCTCGAAACAGGATAATACAT
>JAGLQQ010000063.1 GCA_023136735.1 Candidatus Omnitrophota bacterium
CCTGAAAAAGCCAGAACAATTGTTAAAGGCCCTAACCTTCCTAAAAACATTAAGCATGTCATCAGCAATTTACCAGCATTATGAAATTGTGACGTAATGCCCGTAGAAAGGCCTACCGTGCCAAAGGCAGATACAACTTCAAAGATTAAATCCCTGAAAGGCAGCGATTCATAAATAGACAAAAGATACATAAACAGAATAACAAACCCTAGAGATAATATGAATATAGCTATTGCCTTGCCGACAATATTATCCGGAATTTTTCTCTTAAATGCATTGATGTTATCCTTATTCTGGAGATTACTGCTGAAGGACCTGAGCAATACCCAAAAAGTTGTGGTTTTAATCCCTCCTCCAGTTGAACCGGAAGAAGCACCTATAAACATTAATATGATTATGCTGAATATACTGGCATTAGTCATTCCGGCAATATCAATGCTGTTAAATCCAGCTGTTCTGGCTGATGCAGACTGAAAGAAGCTTATTAAAATTTTGTCCTTCATCGCCATGCCAGCAAAGTTTACACTGTTTTCCGCAAAAAATATTAATATTGTACCAACAATAAGCAAAATTGCCGTCATAGATAAAACAAGCTTAGTATGCAATCGAAGACCTAAGCTTTTAGGACGTTCTCTTTTTACATACAAATCCCAAAGATCCTTCACAACAATAAATCCCAAGCCGCCAAAAATAATCAGAAAAGCAATTGTCAGATTTATAATCCCGTCATTAGCATACCGCATTATGCTATCGGGGAACAATGAAAATCCAGCATTACAAAAAGCGGAAATAGAATGAAACACAGATATATAGACTCTTTGCCATGGATCGCTGATATAAGGCGTAAACCCTACAAAAAGGAAAACCGCTCCCAAAACCTCTATAAAGATAGTCATCTTCGCGATAAAAGCTATCAAACCCATAATCCCCGCGATGCTATCCTGATCAAGGACATCCTGCATTGCAATAGCTTCCCTATTAGACATCTGCTTTCCCGCCGCCAGAAATAAGGTTACAGAAAAAGTCATTATTCCCAAAGCTCCAACCTGGATAAGCAGCAGTATTACAATTTGACCGAAAATCGAAAAAAAGCTGCCTGTATCCTGCACGATCAGTCCTGTAACACAGGTTGCTGAAGTAGCTGTAAATAGGGCATCGACAAAATTTAAGCCATGACCGCCTTGCGTTGAAATGGGAAGAGTAAGTAAAAACGTACCTATTAAAATCGTCATTAAAAAGGTTACAATCAACAGCTGCGCTGGTTTTATACCAAGGAGGCTGATCAGCCGCTCTGAGACTTTTGTCCGAGAGCAAAACCTGAGTAATCTTATCGCTTCTCTTAAAACAATAGCAAGGCCTGCGCTATGCATCCCTTGAGAAAGATGCAGTAAAGGCAGCAGAACAATCAAATCAATCCAATATTCCTTAATATACCCGCTTTTGGTACGATTGACTAAGAATCGGCTCAACACAGCTAAGACAAATATAACCAGCACAACTATGTCTATTTTATCCAGCAAAGTTGTATCCAGTGTCTTAATAACAGGCATCATTCCCCACTGTACAAGCAAGATAACAAAGGAGACGACAGCGGTAATTATTATACTAATATCTAAAAGCTTATTAACTGTACTTGTTTTCACGCGTTTTCCCTTTCTTAAGGCGACAAAAACAGCTTATTATTTAAGCAAATAAGCGATATGGAACAAAACTCCCACCAACGACCTCTGCAAAAATACAATAAGGAAAAAAGCCAGCAAAGGCGACAAATCTATTCTGATCTGCATAGTCAACGGCATTAATAAATACCGCAACGGTTCAAGCACCGGATCCGTTGCCTTGTGCAGGAATTGAACAATCGGGTTATAAGGATCTGGACTGACCCAGCTGATAAGTGCCCGGATCAAAATCAACCAATAGAGTATTGTCAACACCAGCCCAAGAACAGTTGCAAGCCCTTCTATAATATATGCGATAATAAACATTTTTAGATTACATTTACCTCATCAGCAGCTAATCAAAATTCAAAACTCAGGGTTACGCGGAAAATCCACCGCTATTATCTCTTAAAAAGAGTATTTTTAGTATAACTATTATCA